>JAQUIZ010000132.1 GCA_028683355.1 Fermentimonas sp. | reverse complement strand
GTTGAAAAGATTAAGTCGGAGCTTCAGCTCATAATACGAAAAATTGAAGCAATAGATAAAGAGTTGTAGTATAATTTAATACAACATACAGAAAAGCGAACGGAATCCCCGTTCGCTTTTTTTTTGAGTAAATTATATTATTTTTTGAGAAGAAATTTACATTCATTTCAAAATATAATAATGTAATTTGTAGTTAACAGATACAGCTAAATTAGTTTACGCAGATTCTGTAAGGATATTGTAAATGCTTATTGTTAAAATTAGTGTTGTTACTTTTTAATAATCTAAACAAAATGTGAGAATGAAAAAACAAATTTTTAATTTATTGAAAGGATTCTTCTTTGTGTTATTATGGACATCATCAGTATGCTTGTTTGCGCAGGGACTCACTGTAAGAGGCAGCGTAACCGATATAAATGGTGAACCATTAACTGGTGTGTCGGTACGGGTGGAAGGTACAACTACCGGGACCGTAACTGACCTTGATGGTAACTTCATACTGGAAAATGTGCCATCTAATTCAAATTTAGAAGTTTCTTATGTTGGAATGACCACACAGGTTATACCACTAAATGGAAGAACATCTTTAAGTATTATTCTTTTGGAAGACACTGAATTACTCGAGGAGCTTGTTGTAATTGGTTATCAGTCAATTCGAAAAGCGGATTTGACAGGATCCGTTTCTGTTTTTAATCCTGATGAGATGAAAAATACTATTGTGACCGGTACCGTTGGAGATGCTTTAGGCACGCTACCTGGAGTTACAGTTCGTACATCAGGAGCTCCGGGACGAGAAGGAAAGGTAGAGATTCGCGGAACAGGTACCTTTGGAACAAGTAATCCACTTTATGTAGTAGATGGAGTAATTTCAGGAGCAAACCGTGACTTCAATTACAATGACATTGAAAGCATACAGGTTTTGAAAGATGCTTCTGCTGCAGCGATTTATGGGTCCAGAGCAGGAAATGGAGTCATCATTATTACCACTAAACAGGGATCGGAAGGTAAAATGAAAATTGACCTGTCTTCCCGTGCAACATTGCAATGGCTTCCCAGATACGATCTTACTGACAGAAGCGAGTGGATTGCATTAAATGATCTGGCTTTTACCAATTCAGGCGGTGCACCGGCTAACCATTTTGATGCAAATACAGACTGGCAGGAAGAGGTTTTTAAGAATGGTGTTGTTCAGGATCACAATATTTCATTTTCCGGAGGAGGAAGAGACAGCAGATACTTTATTTCAGGTAACTATCAGAGCAACTCAGGAACAACAATTGGCACACAAAGTGAACGCTTTACCCTGAGATCCAACACTTCTGCATCACGTGATTTTGGTGATAATTTCACATTCCGTATAGGAGAAAATATTGTGTTAAGCCACTTTGCAGTTGATGAACTTAACACTAACCCAATAATTGATGTTTACAGAATGTTGCCAACTATTCCTGTTCGCAACCCTGATAACGAAAGTCGCGGCGGCTATGGCTACGGTGATGGTAGCAGAGACGTAACCTTTGGAACAAACCCATTTGCCAAGGAAGATTTTGAAGATACAAAAAACAGTAACCTTCGTGTAAGGGGAAACCTTTTTACCGAGCTGGAGCTGATGAAAGTATTGAAATACAGGTTTAATCTTGGATTTGATTTCAGTAACGACTCGCATTCTTATTTGCGTAAGGAAGGTTACTGGACATATAACCAGCCATTTGACCCCTCCTCTTTAAATAAAAATCAGGCACAATATCAGGGTCTGGTTTTTGATAATACTCTCGAATACAATCAAACATTTGGATTGCACAATATAAGTTCGGTGGTTGGTCTCAGTTACCAAACCTCCAACTACGAGCAGATCTGGGGTACAAAAAATGATGTGTTGATGAAAGGAAATGATTATTTTACAAACCTTGATGCGGCATTAACAAACCCTAAGACGGGTAATTACACCGACTTAGAGAAGCTTTACTCAATATTTGGCCGTGTAAACTATAATTATGATGAGAGATACCTGTTTAGTGCTACATTACGCAGGGATGAATCTTCTAAATTCTCTCCAGATACAAGGGTAGGTTATTTTCCTTCGGTTTCAGCCGGATGGAGAATAAGCCAAGAGGACTTTTTTGATGTATCATGGATAAATGATCTTAAATTCAGAGCCAATTACGGTATACTGGGAACATCAAATATTGGAGTGTGGGACTGGGTTTCTTTTATAACTGTATTTCCACAGGCAATATTTGGAACAAATCAGGATTTAAATACAGGTATGACTCAGATTAGACTTGCCAACGCTGATTTGAAATGGGAAAAACTGAGTCAGGTAAATGCAGGTTTTGATGCTGTTTTATTGAATAACAAGCTAAGTTTGAATCTCGATTATTTCATTAAAGATACAAGAGATGTGCTTACACCGATGCAGATATTAATGGTTACCGGTAACAGTGGAGGTAATCCCGTAGTTAATGCAGCTTCATTACGGAATACAGGTGTTGAAGTTTCTGCAACATGGAGAGATAGGATAGGAAGAGATTTTGGATATGATATAAATGTAAACGGTTCATACATTAAGAATGAAATTCTTGAATTAGGATATGGCCGTAAAGAGTTCACAGAATGGAATACTAAGTCGAAAGTAGGAGAACCGATTGGTGAATGGTATCTTATTAAAACTGACGGATTATTCCGTACGCAGGAAGAGGTTACCGCACATACAAACAGTGAAGGCAGAGTTATTCAACCAAATGCCAGACCTGGTGATGTTAGATTTATAGACTTTAATGATGACGGTGTGATTACAGATGCTGACAGACAACATTCAGGATCTACAATACCAAAATTTCAGCTGGGTATGAATCTGGGATTCGATTATAAGAATTTTGACCTGCAGTTTCAGTTAGGAGGAGCCTTTGGACACAAGTCGTTCAACGGTCCGAGGAGCGCATTTGACCGTTTTGATGATAATTCAAATTACAGGGCAAGTTACGATCCATGGACTCCTGATAATCCAAATGCAAAAGATCCCCGTCCAATTTATGCAGACTCACGCAATGTTCGCGGTGATCAGGACAGATGGCTGGAGAACGGCAGTTATTTAAAAGTAAAACAGATTGCTTTGGGATATAATCTTCCAAAATCAATATTAGGCAGTACGTTTAGTGACATCCGTATATATGTAAATGCTCAGAACATGATTACGTTTACCTCATATACAGGATTAGACCCGGAATTTCTTAATACAAGCATCTGGGATCGAAGTTATGATGGTGGATCTTATCCTAACCCTTATGGTGTAACTTTTGGAGCACAAATATCATTTTAACACTCAGAAAACTTTTTACAATGAAAAAAATCATATTTATACTACTAACTATTTTCATAATAAATGCATGTGATGTTAATGTGGACAATCCGAACACGATAACAACAGCAACATTCTGGAAGACAGAGGCTGATGCGCAGTACGGGATTAACGCTGTTTACAATATGTTTTACAAACCCGGAACATACAGCAGATGGTTATGGTTTCGTCTGGATCTTACTTCAGATGAAGGTTTTAGCCAGAGCCCTTGGGCAGAATTAAAGGAATGGACTCAATTTCAATACAGGAATTACAACTTTTGGGAAGGTAACAGCTGGACATACAGGGACTTCTATGAAGCTATATTCAGAGCAAATCAGGTGTTATTTAATGTTCCCGAAATTGAGTTTAACGACGTAAATGAAAAGAACAGGATTCTTGGACAGGCTTATTTTCTGAGGGGAGTATATTATTACAACCTTGCACTTTTGTGGGGAAGCGATAATAGTAGTTTACCTATAGTATTGGAGCCCTCAACTCCGGGTATGCAACCGGAAGGTAATACAGGTGCAGAAGTATATCAACAGGCAATAAGCGATTTTACTGAAGCTCAGAGTCTTCTACCTGAAGAGTGGAATGATGCAAACAAAGGCAGGGCTACTAAGGGTGCAGCATTAGCATTCAGAGCAAAATGCTACATGCAGATGCATCAGTGGGCTGAAGCCAAAAATGATTTGCAATGGCTTGTAGATGGTGCAGGCAGTCAGTACTATGATCTTGTAGACAACTATGAAGATAATTTTAGAGTAGACACAGAAAACAATATCGAGTCAGTTTTTGAAATCCAGTATTCTGATATTCACAAAGCTCCTGCAGGAGATGGTGATTTTGATGTAGACCCGAATCTGGGACTTAACAGAGGACAGTTTTTTGCACCTCCCGGGATAGGCTGGACTGATGGGGAAATACGTCCCTGGTTAGTTACAGAATTTAAAAAAGAGAAGGATTTGAGCGATGGATATGATATTCGTTTGAAACACACTGTATTTTATAGTGAGCAGCATCTGGATTTTGATAACAATGAGCGTATATACAGAGAAGTGAGTAATGATGACACCTGGAACAGAGATAACTGGAAGGGACGTGTATTCTACAGAAAATACAGCTCGGAACATTATCGTGATTTTGATGATTATCATAACCCTACAAATGTTAGATTAATAAGATTCGCAGATGTATTGTTAATGTATGCTGAAAGTATTGTAGAATCGGGAGGTACCCTGGCTGATGCTGTTTCACACGTTGACAGAGTAAGGGCAAGAGTGAATATGCCTCCACTTGCAGTTAACCATCCTACTGCTGTATCAAACAATGAAGCCTTCCTTAAGCGATTACAGATGGAGCGTGCGCTTGAACTTGCAACTGAAGGTCAGCGCTGGCCTGATATTAAAAGATGGGGTTTAGTTGACAATCAGGCAGGAATTGATGAGCTTAAAGAAAGAGATCCGGATTTCAATAATTTTGTTATCGGACGTCATGATGTGTTACCAATACCATCAAGTGAAGCTGATAATAATCCTAATATTACACAAAATCCAGGCTATTGATTTAATTAAAAGAAACCTTCCCGGGACTTAACTGGGAAGGTTTTTATAATCTATTAAAAATGAAAGAAATAAGATATTTTATAGCTGTTTGTTTAGTTATTCTGATTACATCATGTAAAGAATCAGTAAATAACCATGAGACTGAGAAAATTGATACTTTAGTATCGTTAGCCGATCCATTTATCATGTTACACGAAGATGTTTACTATGCTTACGGTACACATGCCAATGATGGAATCGCAGTATTTACATCTGATGATTTGAAAGAGTGGACAAAAGCTGATATTCTGGCATTACATAAAGATAACTCATATGGTGATAAGTGGTTTTGGGCTCCTGAAGTATACTATGTGAATGGTAAGTTTTATATGTACTATTCTGCGGATGAGCATATTTGTGCTGCTATATCTGATTCTCCATTTGGCCCTTTCACACAAGTTGATCAAAAACCTATGATAGATGGAGAAAAAACTATTGATAACTCATTATTTATTGATGATGATGGAAAGCCATACCTGTTTTTTGACAGGTTTAACGATGGTTTGAATATCTGGGTTGCAGAACTTGAAGAAGATCTGATTACAATAAAAACGGAGACAATGCACAAATGCATAAATGTTTCGCAAGAATGGGAAAAGGTTTGGCCAAGAGTAAATGAAGGTGCTTTTGTTATAAAGCACAATGACCTGTATTACATGACCTATTCAGCAAATAGTTATGAAAGCCAGTTCTACGGAATAGGTTGTGCAACAGCCACAGATATCATGGGTGAGTGGACTAAATACTCTCATAATCCCTTACTCCAGAAACCCGGAAATCTGGTTGGGGTAGGACACAGTTCTATGTTCACTGATAAAGATGGGAATTGGAGAATAGTCTTTCATGCTCATCAGAGTGACACGTCAATACATCCCAGAAATATGTTTATAAGTTACGTTGGTTTTAAAAATGTAAATGGAGTGGATGAACTATATATAGATCCTGATTTTATAACACCTGTTTTAGCTAAACCATAAAACTATTCACTGTTCGCGCTATCGGATCATCAGGTTTTCTTATCTTTGGTTAAAATTACTGACAAATATTTATACCTAGAAATGTTGTTAATACGAGTTCAATAAATAAAGCTTACAAAAAGAATAATTAGTGAGTATGTAATAAATATTAAGAGGAATAATTAAATGATGACAAGGCTAAAAAAACTGTTATATACTATTTTATTATTCTCATTTATGAATAGTAACATAGTTATTGGAGCAAATAACGGTTACTCTTTTAAACATTACAATACAAATAATGGGTTATCACAAAACAGTGTTCGCACTATTTTGCAGGATAGTCTCGGATTCATGTGGTTTGGAACAAAAGACGGCCTTAACAGATTTGACGGCACAACATTTAAATTGTTTAAGTTTTCACCTGATGGAATTCTGAGTGATAACGTATTTAACAGAATTATTCAGGACTCCGGCAACAATATCTGGTTATCCACCGATGAAGGAGTTTACATATATAATCAATACCGTGAGCACTTTCATCTTTTTGACAGGAAAACAAATGATAATGATTCAGTTAGCGGTGTTGTGACAGATATGGTGGCAGATGAAGATGGTGATATCTGGATGTCGGTAGAAGGTAAAGGTGTTTTTCACTACAATCAGGCAGACGATCTTCTAAATTTCTACTCAATACCAATTGTAGAAGATGGAATGAAAATGGTTTGTCTATATCCTGATAATGACAAGGGTATTTGGGTTTTTCCATATTCTTCACTTATCATTTATATAGATAAAGTTAAAGAAGAAGTTTCACAATTCAATCTTGAAGATGATCCGGAGCTGCTGTTAGAAACAGGAGAAGTGCTAGATGTTTATTCAGATCATAATAATATATTACTTTTAGCAACTTCGCAGAAAGGTCTAGTTGCAATTAATACGGTTAATAAGACTCATAAGATACTTCTGGATAAAGACGCAAATGAACAACCGTTGTTTGTCAGGACAATTGAAAGAATTGATCCTAACACACTTTGGATTGGGACAGAATCAGGCATTTTTATTTTAAGCACCAGCAGTAATAATATAACTAATTTACGTCATAATCCTGCTATACCGAATTCTTTATCCGACAATGCAATTTACTCGATCTATAAAGACAGAGATGGAGGCGTCTGGGTTGGTTCTTACTTTGGAGGTGTCGACTACTACTCAAATATAAACAATAACTTTGAATTGTTTTATCCCGTACTCAATGAGCAGAGTTTAAAAGGAAAAAGGGTTAGAGAGTTTTGCAATGCGC
>JAQUIZ010000022.1:2113-29902 GCA_028683355.1 Fermentimonas sp. | reverse complement strand
TCAGGTGTGTTCAGTAAAATTAGCGGTTTTATTGTAGGTCGTTTCACCGATTACGAAGAGGATGATCAGATGTACGCTTCTTTGTACGAGTCAATCAGGGCTGTAGTAGAAGATTATAATTTTCCAGTATGTTTTAATTTCCCTGTAGGGCATATTAAACTGAATTTTCCGTTAATCATGGGAGAAGAAGCTGAATTAATTGTAGGAGATGATCTGATATCATTTAAACAAAAATATTAGATAATAAGGTTGATTGCCAGTATAAAGAGTAGTATCTGATAATTTAACATAAATAAAATAGAGTAAAAAATGCAGATTAGTACAGAATTAATGCTGCTTGTTGGCTCCATACTTTTTTTTATAAGTATGCTGGTTGGAAAGGCGGGTTCTAAATATGGAGTACCTGTTCTTTTACTATTCCTTATTGTTGGTATGGTGTTTGGCTCAGATGGATTCGGCCTTCAGTTTGAGAGCGTTCAGGTGGCACAAACCATTAGTTCGATATGTCTTTGTATAATTCTTTTTTCGGGTGGTCTTGATACAAAATTTCAGGAAATAAAGCCAATTATTGCTCCTGGTATAGTACTTTCAACAATTGGTGTTCTTCTGACTGCACTATTGACCGGATCATTTTTATATTGGTTGTCAGGGATGATGTTTCCAGCACTTGGGATTAGTCTGATTACTGCTATGCTTCTCGCCTCCACTTTTTCATCTACCGATTCAGCATCTGTATTTGGTATACTCCGTTCAAAGGGATTGATATTAAAAAATAATCTCAGGCCGCTACTTGAACTTGAGAGTGGTAGTAACGACCCTATGGCTTATATGTTGACTTTAATGTTTATGCAGATAATACGATCGGGCGATAATCCTAACTACCTTATGGTGATTCTGATGGTGTTGGTGCAACTGATTGTGGGAGGTTTGCTGGGATTCCTTTTTGGTAAAGGAGCTGTGAGAATTATCAATCGTATCAGAATGGAGAATGTAGCTTTGTATCCGATACTTTTACTCACATTGGGTATATTTATTTATGCATCTACCTATTATCTGCAGGGTAATGGTTATCTGGCTGTATATATTGCCGGATTGGTTATTGGAAACTCGAAATTTATTCATAAACGTACATCTATGAAATTCATGGATGGTTTTGCATGGATGAGCCAGATTCTATTATTTCTTACCCTAGGATTACTTGTAAACCCGAGTGAACTGATTGATGTGGCTATTCCGGCGATTATTGTTTCTGCCTTTCTAATTTTATTTGGTCGTCCCATTGTTATATTTCTGACTTTATTTCCTTTTCGCAAAATTGGTTTTAAAGACAAGCTATATGTATCATGGGTAGGTTTGAGGGGTGCTGTGCCTATTATTTTTGCAATTATTCCATTGGCTGCTGGCGATATTCCTCATGCAAGATGGATTTTTAATATGGTGTTTGTTGTTACTATTGTATCATTGCTTGTTCAGGGTACTTCATTGCCTGCTGTGGCAAGATGGCTGGGATTGGCAGAGAAACCACCCAAGTATAAGCAGTTTGAGGATTTTGATGTAGAGTTTGCCGAAGAAATAAAATCTGCTATGACAGAGATTCATATTTCTGAAGAAACACTTAGTTATGGCAGAAATCTGATCGAGATGCCTTTCCCTGATAAAACGCTAGTGGTAATGGTGAAAAGGGGAGAGCAATATTTTGTACCTACAGGACAGACAGAATTACTTGCTGGAGACAAGCTTCTGGTTATTTCAGATGACGAGGATGCTCTTAAGGAGACATATAGTAATATCGGTATTTCAAACTATTCTTATCAGAGGAACAAATAATTAAAAAATGAAACATTTAAAGATATTTTCGCTTGTACTGGTATTGATAACAGGAATGCTGTACTCGATCTCTTGCAACTCTTGCCAATCTGGTAAAAAGATAGTAAAAGAAGAGCTATACAATCAGGTTTCCCCTCAATTCAATGCGGATAGTGCTTATCTGTTCATAGAGAGACAGGTGGCTTTAGGACCTCGTGTGCCTGGTACTCAAGCACATGTCCAGTGTGGTGATTATCTGGTAGCTAAACTTAAGGAGTTTGGTGCAGTAGTGGTTGAACAACAAGCCGATGTTACTCATTATAACGGACAGAATATAAGACTGCGTAATATAATCGGCAGTTATAATAATGATGCGAAAAATAGGTTACTTTTATTTGCACACTGGGATTCACGTCCTTTTGCAGATGAAGAAAGTGATCCCGAAAAACAGAGTCAGGCAATTTTAGGTGCAGATGATGGTGGAAGTGGGGTAGGTGTACTCCTCGAAATTGCGCGTCAACTACAACAAAACCCTTTGGAGATTGGTGTTGATATTATCTTTTTTGACCTGGAGGATTGGGGGCAACCATCGTTTAGTTCAGATTGGGTACAGGGAGATTGGTGGTGTATCGGGTCGAAATATTGGTCGGAACAACCACATATCGAGGATTATAAGGCTAATTACGGGATACTTTTAGATATGGTTGGAAGTGCTAATGCCACTTTCTTAAAGGAGGGATATTCACTACAATATGCATCAAATGTTGTAGATAAAATCTGGAGTACGGCCGTAAAATTAGGCTATTCAAGTTATTTTCTTCCTCAGAGAGGTGGCTATATTACAGATGATCATCTTCCTGTTAACCAGCACCACAGGGCACCAAGTGCAAATATAATCAACTTGAAACAGGACACAAGAACTGGTTTTGCTCCACATTGGCATACACAGAGAGATGATATGAGAAATATTGATAGAAATACATTAAAAGCGGTGGGTCAAACCGTTATGGAAGTTATATATACAGAGAAGTTATAATGCAAACAATTAACGAAATACAACAGGAAATTATTGATGAGTTCAGTATCTATGATGACTGGATGGACAAATATGCATTCATTATAGAACAAGGTAATGCATTGCATCCAATTGAAGATAAATATAAGACTCCTGAAAACATAATAAAAGGATGTCAGAGCAGAGTGTGGTTACAAACAGACTATCGTGATGGTAAGTTGTTTTTTGAGGCCGAAAGTGATGCAATTATCGTAAAAGGTTTGTTGGCATTGGTATTACGCGTTTTCAACGGTCGCACCCCCGACGAGATTATAGGCACAGATCTCCGTTTCATGAAGGAGATAGGGTTGACTGAGCATCTTTCGCCAACAAGATCAAATGGCTTGCTGTCAGTCATTAAGCAGATACGTTATTATGCTATCGCGTATAAATCTAAAGAAGATAGAAATTGATGTTTTTATTATGATTTGTGTCTGATTACTAAGTATACTATGTAGCTTTATTACAATCTCCGTTTTTGCTTAACTCTTCTGATCTGTTGCGTGCAGCATCAAGTACTCCCTCGAAATGTTTGCTTATTTTGTGAGATTGAAAATACTCCAAACCAGCTTGGGTAGTGCCGCCTTTGCTGGTAATATTTTTAATCAGCTCTTCTATACTGTAATCTTTCTGATTTTGCATAAAGTAGAGAGTTGTTCCTCTCGTTAACTCAAGCAATAACTCATCAAGCACAGATCCGGGCAAATCAAACTCCTGAATTTTATCCTTAAAAGTTTTTATAAATGCGAGGATAAAAGCCGGGCCGCTGCCAAACACAGAGGTGAAAAGGTCAAATCCGCCTTCTTCAAGCTTAACTGCCTTACCCAGTTTACCTAACAAATTAAATATCCTGTCTGCCTTATCGTTTTCGGGATGATTTGTATGGAATGCAGTGACAGAAGCTTTGTAAGCCATCGCCAGATTAGGCATGATACGCACTATAGTGATATCTTTGCCCAAATAACGCTCAATATAAGCTATACTTTTACCGGCCACCGGAGAAACAATAGTTTTATCTGAGAGATCACAGTTTTTTAATTGCTCCAGAATACCGCCAAGGTCCTGAGGTTTAACTGCAAGCCAAATTACATCAGCATAAGAAACAAGTGAATCTAAATGCTCAAAAAAATGAAGATCTACATCCTTTTTACTTCTTGCAAAATAAGCAAAATCAAAGCTTCTGTCTTCTTTTAAACCTCGGTAAACCGCATTGGCGAGATTTCCAAATCCTATAAACCCCTGTTTCATTTTCTATTTTCTTCTTTCTGATTCGAATCTTGTAAAAGGAATTTCATTATGTAGCGCCTTAATGATGTAATTTGCACGCTGACCGTTTACAATCCACATTTCAACTCCATTCTTCATGCAAATTTCAGCTGCATGAACTTTAGAGGACATACCCCCTGTTCCTAAAGTTGATTTCTTCTCTTCGATATAATCTTTAATTGAGTTCAGATCAGTTACTTTAGAAATTAACCTGGCTTCGGGATGAAGATGAGGATTTTGGTCGAAAATACCGTCAATATCTGAAACAAGCACAAGTAAATTCGCCTCCATGATAGTTGCAACTAATGCCGAAAGCTTGTCATTATCACCAAGCATAATCTCTTCAATAGATACGGTATCATTCTCATTTACGATAGGTATGTAATCCACTTGCCACAATCTGTTTATTGTGTTTCTTGTGTTTTCATTTGCAATAGGATTTTCAAAATCACGGTAAGTGAGTAATATTTGCGCAATGTTTAATCCAAACGTGCGAAAAATATCATCGTAAAGTTCCATCAGCTTAGTCTGACCGATTGCTGCCATCGCCTGCTTAGAATCTACCCTTTTATTGGATCCGCTAATTTCCACAAATTGACGAGCAGTAGCTATTGCTCCTGAAGATACAATCACTATTTCGTAATCCTTTTTCAGTTCTACAATTTGGCGTGCCAGACTCTCAATAACTGCAAAAGATATCCTGTTTGTGCCTGCCGTTAATGTGGAGGTACCTATTTTAATAATAAGCTTTTTTTTCATTGATTTATTCTCTGATTTGGCCTTCGCCATAAACAAACCATTTATTTGTAACCAGTTCCTGAGCTCCAAGAGGACCCCGGAAGTGAAGTTTTTGCGTACTTATTGCAATCTCAGCACCTACGCCAAACTGACCACCATCTGTAAAGCGTGATGAAGCATTGTGATAAACTGCAGCGCAATCTACCTGTTGCATAAATTTATCAGCTTTTTGCAGGTTGTTTGTTACAATTACTGCAGTATGTCCACCGGAATACTGATTAATCATTTCAATCGCATCCTCCAATTCATCAACAATTGAAAGATAAAGTTTCGGAGCAAGGTACTCCTCGCAAAGCGTTGCTACATCGTTTTCCTCTTTGATTTCAGTACAAATTTTTGTAATTACCCTGTTTCCCCAAACTTCAATACCTTTTTCTTCGAGATTCGATACTAAGTAGCCGATCTTCTCCTGAATATTGTTAAGATTTCTATGTATAAGTACCTTATCTATAGCGTTGCATACACTGATGCGTTTTTTTCCATTTATGATAAGTTGGGTAGCCATTTCAAAATCCACATCCTCGTCAATAAACAAAAAATTGTTTCCGCGACCACTTACAATAACCGGTACCGAAGCATTCTCCTGCACAAACTGTATTAACCTTTCTCCACCACGTGGAATTATCAAGTCCACTTTCCTTGTGTTCTCTTTAATTAGATGTTGCGTTTCTGAATGAGATATATTGAGATATTCAACGAAACATTTATCCACCTCATTTTCAGTAAGAGCTCTCTGCCATAATTCAGTCAGTAGAGTGTTTGTATTAAGTGATTCCTTGCCACCTTTCAACAAAATTCTGTTCCCTGCCTTAAATGCAGTTGCAGCAGCTTCAATGGTAACATCCGGTCGAGATTCGTATATTATAAGTATAGTACCAAAAGGAACAGTTTTATTTATAATCCGCAAACCATCCTCACGAGTAAAGCTGTATAACTCCTTACCCTCAGGATCAGGTTGCGCAGCAACTTCTTCGAGTGATTGAATCATACCTTCAATCTTTCTATCATCCACTTTAAGGCGATCCTTCATTGATTCATCCATATCAGGGAAAGCCTTCATATCTGCAGTGTTAGCATCAATTATCTTTTTCTTATTTTGCTTTATCAGCTCAGATAAAGATGATAGGACGTTATTCTTTAAACATAAATCCATATTATTCTAAAAAGCTAATTATGCTTATAATTTAATTTCTTTATTGCAAGGAATAATCTTTACAGACAACTTTCTCCAATTTCTCATACTTTTAATCAAATCGCTAACTCTGATAAACGAAACTTCATTATTGATCGATAATTCTACTCAGATAAACCGTGAAACCCTGTATCTAGTGATAAAAAACTCTATCAAAATAGATTACCTGCTTTTCTCTAATAAATCGTATACCCAAAACTTAAAGATAAGTTATACTTGGGATAAATCAATTTAGTACAAGAATATTACTTAATAAGCAAACGTTTTGTGTAAAAATGAAACAAAAACAGCCTCAAAGTTAGCAAAATATTCGTTATATGACGTTTAAAGTTACTTATAATAGAAAAGGCCGTAAAAGATTATAACAGAAACAGTCTAATTCCTGTAAAAAAGTGTCTTGGCATACCCGGGTAGTAATACCTTGGTTCAGCATTTCCAAAAGCCACAGCGTTTACTGTTAGCATTGGAGAATAGTGAGTGTCAGTTAAATTATTGATTCCAGCGAAAAGTTCTAATCTACTATTATTAATAACCGATAAACTGTACGATGCTCTCAGATTCACAAGAAAATACTTTTCGTTAATATTAATGTTAGCATCATCGATAAACTGCTTCCCAACATATTGAAGCTGAGTGCCTATGCTCAATTGCTTGATAGGTTCCCATTGCAAATTAGCCTGTGCTATATGTGAAGGTATTCCTGGAAGCTTTTTTCCATCATATACAATTTCATTGTCAGTAAAATCGATAAACTTATTTTGCGACCAAGTGTAATTGGCATTCAGATTAAGAGAGCCGGGAAAAGAGGGTAACTTGAAAATCTTCTGTTTAATCATAAACTCAAAACCTGTGTGTCTTGTCTTTCCTGCATTAATACCAGTAAAAATATCCTCCGTTAACCTTTTTGTTACCAATAGATTGGTAAGATCTATCTGATAAACAGATGCTTCTATTGATGTGCTTCTGCTAAATAGATTAAGTCTTATTCCCAATTCATATTGTACCCCCTGTTCAGGTTTCAGTTCCTCATTTATATCACCTTCAGGAAGAAGAGTCTCTTCGGGTGAGGGCATAGAGAATCCATGTCCAGCTGATCCATATAAAGCCAAAAGCTGAGATGGCGCGTAGTTTATACCTAGTCTGGGCGAAAAAATAATTGGAAAGCTGCGTTCACCGGATTGATCTCCATTCTTTGCGTATTGATCTGTAAGCTTATAGTTAACCTTATTAACAGCAGCTCCAAGAGATATATTCCAATCAGACGCAGGTCGCCAGTAAACCATCCCAAAGAAATTGTAGTTATCTCTCGACTCTCTGTTTTTATTAATCAACTCATTATTAAGATCCATCTGCCACCGGTAAATATCGTTTACCCATTCAAGTCCGATAAGTGCATCCCAGTGAGTATTGTGAAATGTTAATCTGTTTCGAATTCCACCCCCTGAGGTACCGTCATCAAGATTGTTAAAGGGTCTCCGTTCATAACTGTCTGTCCATCTCCCAAAAACACTCAATCTGTTACTCCAATTCTCAGATAACCTATTACTTAATGTAAGTCCGGTAATCGCACGCTGATACTCTTTATAACCCTCAATCGCCTTCCAATTGGGCGCAGCAGCACTTGGATCCGTTTCATAAAGCGTTTTGCCTACTGAGCTGGGTATCTGTGCGTTCAGATCTATAAGCATAATAGTATACTCCAATGAGTAGTTCAACTGTTTCCATTCTCCCGAAGAAAGGAGAGAGGTACGTCTATAGCGGCTGTTTTCACGAAATCCATCACTGTTCAGATGTGATATATTGCCCCAAAGATTTAAATTGCCATTGTTGTAATTGCCTGTTGCAGCAGCTTTTATAGTGTTAAAGCTTCCATACTGTGTAAGAGCTTCAACGCTGTTATTACTTTGTTCAGGTGTATAAAGATTAATATTTCCGCCAAGTCCGGAGCCGTAAATTGCAGAAGCGGGTCCTTTGATTACCTCTATTCTGCCAATTCCCAAAAGATCAATGTCTTCAGGAGTAGAAATCCCGTCAGAAGAAGTTATTGGAATATCGTTAAGGTACGATTTTATCCGGTTAGTGTTATATGGTGTGCGACTACCCACACCTCTTATAACAACGCGGCTTGTGGCATATGTTCCGCTATGCATAAAGATACCCGGTATTGAGTGGAGTGTATGGGCAAAATTATTGCCGTCGGTAGTCTGAATCTCTTCACCTGAGAGAACTGAAACAGCACCAGGTACCTGATGTTGTCGTGTGTTAATCTGAAATGCATTGACAACCACCTCATTCAAGTAGATAGTAGAATCAATATCACTGTTTACTTCCTGAGAAAAGGAATTCAGCGTTATAAGACAAGCTTTTATAATAAATATCTCTTTTAATATATTCATTTTCAATTATTGTAGAGAAATATGTATTTACCTATTTAAGAGAAATGTGAGCTAACTTATTTTTCTGTTATTGTTTGCGCAAAACCTCTATTAATACCATAGCCTGATTCTTTTCCCTGTCTTTTGCTGAGTAAATAAAAGTTGCATTTTTATACTCTTCCTCAAGTTTAAGGATCTGATCAATAAGGTCTTTCTTGTTGGACAGCTCATCTTTGTAACGCTGTTTAAATTCTTCCCATTTATCAGGATCGTGATGAAACCATTTTCTTAACTCTGTTGAAGGTGCAATTTCCTTCATCCATAAATCGATATTAGCATTCTCTTTAGAGACTCCTCTCGGCCATAAACGGTCGATGAGTACTCTGTATCCATCATCCTCGCTTGCGGGATCATATATACGTTTCACTTTTATCATAATTAATTTATTCAGAAAGATATTTATTATCATGATCCGATCCTTTTTTAGGATCGTGTATTTTTCCGAGTGAATTAGCAACTATAACGGAAACCATAGAGTCACCTGTAATATTAATGACACTCCTGCACATATCAAGTGGACGGTCAACAGCAAAAATTAATGCCAGTCCGATTGCCATTTTATCTGCAGGGATTCCGATAGATTCCAGTACTATTACCAGCATTATCATACCTGCACCTGGCACTGCAGCTGACCCGATAGAAGCCAGCAAAGCAGTAAGCACTATTGTTAACTGATCCATAAAATCAAGTGGAATATGAAGTGCCTGTGCAATAAACACTGCTGCAACTGCCTGGTACAGACTTGTTCCATCCATATTTATTGTTGCACCAACCGGTAGTACAAAGCTTGACACCTCATGATCAACTCCTAGTTTATTAGTCACTCTTTCAATTGTAACAGGAAGAGTAGCCGCACTTGAACTTGTAGAAAATGCCAGTAATTGCGCTGGCGCAATACCTCTAACAAACCAACTTGGTTTTCTGCCAGTAAACAGATAAAGTATTATAAGATAAACCGCGATCAAAATTAGCAGACCCAAAAGTACCGTTATCGCGTAATTGAACAGTTTTAGCAGAATTTCTGAATCATTTGAGCTTACAATAATCTGTGCCAACAGGGCAAACACAGCATATGGTGCTATCATCATGATGATATTAACCATTTTCAGAATCACATAATTCAGCGAGTCAAAAAGCTTTGACAGTGGTTTAGTTTTCTCTGGATCTATCATAAGCATGCTGATCCCGAATAATATAGCAAAGAATATTACCTGAAGCATGAGCTGATTATTGCTCATTGCATCAAAAATATTATCTGGAACAATATCCACTAAAAAGTCAAGAGGTCTGCTCATTTCCTGATGCTCTGCCTGTTCTATATTAGATGTTATTGTTCTATCTCCGGCATAGGTTACTGTCAACTCCTGAATTGTTTCCTCAGAAAGCCCTTCCCCCGGTTTCACTATATTAACTAATACAAGACCTATAGTGATTGCCATACAGGTGGTCACTATATACATCACTATTGTACGCAGGCCAATTTTCTTAAATTTAGAAATATCCTTCAGGTCAGAAACTCCTTTAATTAGCGAAACCAAAATTAAGGGAATAGCAATTAACCTTAACAATCGAATGAATATTGTTCCAAAAGGAGCAATCCAGTTTAAAACGAACTCATAACCCCAACTGAAAGAGCTTATTAGAAAGCCGAAGAGGATTCCGGCAACCATTCCTATTAAGATCTTCCAGTGTAGTTCCAGTTTTTTCATCCTTATTTATCAATTCCTACTCGGTTAAGAATAAATGCAAAATCAAATGCTGTGTCTTTTATACCTTCGTAGCGACCTGTTGCACCACCATGCCCCGACTCCATATTCATTTTTAGCAACAGGATATTATTATCTGTTTTCATCGACCTGAGTTTAGCTGTATATTTGGCCGGTTCATGAAATAGCACTTGCGAATCGTTTATTCCGCCTGTGACCAGCATATTAGGATAATCCTGAGGTGTGATATTATCATATGGAGAGTAGGAGAGAATATAGTTATAATACTCCTCTTCATTTGGATTTCCCCACTCTTCATACTCACCTGTAGTAAGAGGCAGAGTATCATCCAACATTGTATTTACGACATCCACAAACGGTACTTGCGACACAATTGTCTGATAAAGATTTGGTCTCATGTTACTTACAGCACCCATAAGCAAACCACCTGCACTGCCGCCCATCGCGGCAAGTTTATCTGTAGATGTGTAACCATCGTTAATAAGCTTCTCGCTGCATGCTATAAAGTCGGTAAAAGTGTTCTTTTTATTCAGCAGCTTGCCATCTTCATACCATTGTTCACCAAGATCACTCCCGCCACGTATCTGTGCAATTGCATAAACAAAACCACGATCAATCAGACTGTACATGCTTGCACTGAAATGTACGTCGGTACTGTATCCATAGCTGCCGTAAGAATATATTAAAGCAGGATTACTGCCATCTTTTTTCAATCCATTCTTGTATACTAAAGCCATGGGAACCTGAACACCGTCCGGAGCTGTTGCCCAAAGTCTTTCAACAGTATAATCATCAGGGTTAAAACCCGATGGTACCTCCTGCTCCTTTAGCTTTAAAGACTCACCTGTTTCAATATTATACTCATAAAGAGTAGTGGGACGATTTAGCGAAGTGTATGTGTATCTTATCGTAGATGTATCATATTCTGGATTTCCACCCAGTGATGCTGAATAAACTGGTTCGGGGAAATCAATTGTATTTATCTCACCGCCGTTAACCGGCATCACATGAATTTCAGAAAGTCCGTTTTTACGTAATTCCACCGAAACATAATCCTTAAGAATGTCAATACCTTCAATTCTAACATCATTATTATGAGGTAAAAATACTTTCCAAGTCGACCTGTTTTCATACCCTGTAAGGGGTACTTCATAAATCATAGAGTTAAGATTATCACGATCTTTATAACTTACAAAGAATTTCTCTTTGTGCGGAAATACCGAATATTCAACATCCTTTACTCGTGGTAAGAAAAGCTTAAATTCATCCAGTGGCCTGTCGGCAGAAATATATCTCTCTTCCGACGTAGTAGAACTGGCGCTGCCGATAAAAATATAATCTTTAGTTTTGGTGCCGGAAACATAAGTCCTGAATTTAGAATCTTTTTCTTCGTATATTAATGTACTTTGAGATTCGTTAAGAGCCCTTCGATGTATCTGATAAGGACGCAGAGTCTGATCAATAACACCGTAAAACAGAGTTTGATTATCGTTTGCCCAGGTCATTGAGGTAGCACCAATTACCGTGTAACCTATCTCCTCATCTGTATTTAGATCCTTAAATTTCATAACATATTCAGCATAAGAGCCCGTTTCGTTAAACAGATAGGCCACTTTACTATTATCCGGACTAACGGAATAACCTGCAAAGATAAAAGCAGGTGTCCCCTCGGCCATCTTATTCACATCAAAAATTATCTCTTCTTCAGCATCTAATGAACCCTTACGACGTAAATAAGTTCGGTATTGTTTACCTTTTTCGGTGCGACTGTAATACCAGTACCCGTTTTTAAACGAAGGATAACTTTCATCATCCTCCTTTATTCTGCCTAAGATCTCTTCATAAATAGTTTCTTGAATCTCTTTCGTTGACGCCATTACACTCTCGGTATAAACATTTTCAGCATTCAGATAGTCAATCACTTTTGGATTGTTCTTGTCCTTAATCCAGTAATAGTTGTCGATACGCTGCTGACCGAAATTCACGAATGTATCGGGTGCTACTTCTGCAATTGGTGGTGCAGGAAAATCAGATTGTTTTAATATATTCACTTCTTTTTTATTAGTATTACAGGCTGTGATTAAAATCACACCGGTGATAATTATTAAATATAAATGTTTCATGCTTGTAATTTAGGTTTATCATAACAAATATACATAATAATGAGTTATATCACCGCACTGAACTTTCTTTTTCTCTCAATGTTATTATTTATAACACTCACATTTTATGCATGCACACAATCATAATCATGGCAATAATGATGTAAAAAACATCAAAACTGCTTTCTTCCTGAATTTCGCGTTCACTATTATCGAATTTATCGGAGGGGTGTTAACCAACAGTATGGCAATACTTTCGGATGCTGTACATGATTTAGGTGATTGCATTACTCTGGGACTTTCATGGTACTTTCAGAAGGTATCTAAGAAACCTCGTACACAGGATTTCACTTATGGTTATAAGCGTTTCTCACTGTTAGGTGCTGTAATTAATTCGGTAATTCTTTTGGTGGGTAGTGTAGTGATACTTATTAATGCCGTTCCCAGACTTTTCAATCCTCAGCAACCGGATGTTAAAGGTATGCTTTTGCTGGCTGTTCTGGGAGTTGTAATAAACAGCATTGCTTTATTCAGGCTACGCAAAGGCAGCTCAATAAACGAGAAGGTTGTTTCTCTGCATATGTTGGAGGATGTTTTAGGTTGGGTGGCAGTACTTATTGGTGCAGGAGTTATGTATTTTGTTGATGCACCAATAATTGACCCAATACTGTCCATTGCAATTGCTTTGTTTATATTAGTAAATGTTTACCGCAATATGCGCGAAAGCCTCCGTATTATATTGCAGGGCAGTCCCTCAAGGCTAAATCTAAAAGATGTTGAAAATGTGATTCTTGGCTTCAGTGAAGTTAGTTCTGTACACGATCTGCATGCATGGTCAGTAGATGGTGAGTATAACGTACTCACCTTCCACGTTGTGCTCAAAAAAGAATTGAGTATGTCCGACCAACATCAATTAAAAGCCATAATAAGGGAATCACTGTTTATTATAGATGCCCATCACTGCACAATTGAGTTTGAGTTGCCCGATGAGGATTGTATAATGGAAGACTGTAAGTAAGTTTACTCCAGATACGTGTAACCGTACAACCCTGAACGATAGTTCGACAGAAACTCTTTTCCCTCCTCAACAGATATTTTACCCTGTTTCACGGAACTCATCACCCATGTTTCAACAGTACGAACTAATTTTTTAGGGTTATATTGTACGTACTCAAGAACTTCCGCTACCGACTCCCCATCAATTACCTGATCAATATGATAACCACTTTCGCCTGTAGATACGTGAACTACGTTGGTATCTCCAAAAAGATTGTGTAGGTCACCCAAAATTTCCTGATATGCACCCACAAGAAAAACACCCAGATAATATGGCTCAGTTTTTTTGAGAGAATGCACCGGGAGAAATGAAGAACGATAACCATCCTGTGAAGCAAAATTAGAAATGTTGCCGTCAGAGTCACAGGTTATATCCTGTAAGGTTGCATTTCTGTCAGGTTTCTCGTCAAGTCGGTGTATAGGAATTATCGGGAACACCTGGTCAATACCCCATGAGTCGGGAAGCGACTGGAAAAGAGAGAAATTACAGAAATACTTATCCCCAAGAAGCTTCGAGAGCTGACGCAGTTCCTGAGGTGCATGTT
This sequence comes from Fermentimonas sp., assembly GCA_028683355.1. Classification (GTDB taxonomy): domain Bacteria; phylum Bacteroidota; class Bacteroidia; order Bacteroidales; family Dysgonomonadaceae; genus Proteiniphilum. Next base: position 15,921 of record JAQUIZ010000022.1, on the reverse strand, counting down.
TTGCCCTGTTGCTGGTTATATTGATTTCTCTTGCTATTGAATAGTAAAGCTGTTCCACCTGAGCCCTTGTTTTTATGTCAAGCATACCCAGACTGAACAGGTCCAGCGATTCGTCGCGAATCTGCTGGGCATCGTGCCATGCTTCCAGCATACGTGGCTGCGTAAGCGTATCCCAAATCTTGTAAAGCTCTTTAACCAGCTCATGATCTTCTTTTTGTATCTCTTTTTCCTCGGGCCATTCAGGAAGCGTGGTGGTTTCCAGAACCTCAAAAATAAGTACAGAGTGATGCGCAGTTAATGCACGTCCCGATTCAGTAATTATATTAGGATGAGGGAGTTCATTTTTATTAGCAGCATCCACAAAGGTAGATACAGAGTCGTTAACATACTCCTGTATTGAATAGTTTATGCTGTTTTCAGTAAAAGATGAGCGGGTACCGTCGTAGTCAACGCCAAGTCCCCCACCTATATCCACATATTCAATATTAAAGCCCATTGCGTGCAACTGAACATAAAACTGTGCAGCCTCACGAAGTGCAGTTTTAATTCTACGTATTTTAGTAATCTGGCTTCCGATATGGAAATGGATCAACCGGAAACAGTCGCTCATATTATTCTTTTTCAGAACCTCAAGCGCCTCCAGGATTTCACTTGAATTAAGTCCGAACTTACTTGCATCACCACCCGAATCTTCCCATTTACCGCTGCCTGAGCTTGAAAGTTTCACTCTGATACCAATATTCGGCTTTACCTTTAATCGTTTAGCTATCTTAATTATCAGCTCCAGTTCGTTTTGCTTTTCGATAACCAGAAAAACCTGCTTACCCATCTTCTGTGCAAGCAAAGCCAGCTCAATATAACTTTCATCTTTATAACCGTTGCAGATTATAAGAGAGTTATTGTCGGTATTAATTGCAAGAACAGCATGAAGTTCCGGCTTTGAGCCTGCCTCAAGACCAATATTGAATCGTTTACCGCTTGTCACTATCTCCTCAACCACCTGGCGCATCTGATTTACCTTGATAGGGTAAATAATATGATTCTTTGCCTTATACTCATACTCTTTAGAAGCTTTGGCAAAACTCTGCGATATCTTTTCAATACGATTATCAAGAATATCCGGGAAACGAATTAGAACAGGTGCAACTACATCTCTTAAATACAGCTCACGCATAAGATCATTCAGGTCAACACTAATTTCCTCCTGTTTGGTGGGTGTAACCTGAACATTTCCCTTATCATTTATGGAGAAATAACCGTTTCCCCAACCATTTATATTGTAAAGTTCCTCTGAATCTTCAATGCGCCATTTTCTCATTACAGCAAAATTTTAAAAGTGAATCTAAGCGTAGATTTGAAGTGCAAAATTAATCAATTATTTTGTCAAAACACTATGTTGACAAAAAACATCATCTACTTTAAATTTTCAGTTTATATATGACTATTTCACGACTAGACAAGTGTACATATTTCTTACTGACTACTAACAAAGTCCCAACCAACTCCTAATATCCCTTATATAAATTAGGAATTGGTTAGGATCTGGTAAGTACTTAATTCGTCACAAATACAGATTATATTATCATTTGTTTGTGCCGAATTGTTAAATCTCATATTCAATGCAACCTTTTACCTTTTAATTCATCTTATAGATAATAGTACTTGAAGTAACTTTCTAAAATTTAATTTTTTAATCAAAATGAAGTTTAATATTATTACCCTTATTTTTGTTACCGTTGCGGTCATCTTATCAGCCGCATCATGTGAAAAGAGCAATAATGATCTGAATAAAGATCTGCCAGACCCAATTAAGATCGAATTACGTGCATCTGAAACCGAAATGGTGAAGTCGGACCAACAGTTTGCCTTTGAGTTTTTTGCCAATGTATTTAATGAAGAAGCTGCCGAGCTTGATAAAAACTTCATGGTTTCGCCTCTGAGCCTGAGTATGGCGCTGGCAATGACATGGAATGGTGCCGATGGTGAAACAAAGGCTGCTATGCAGAAGGTCTTGAGACTTGAAGAATATACTGATCAGGAGGTAAACGAGTATTATGAGAAGTTGAGGGAGGCGCTGCTTGAAACTGACCCTTCCACTAAACTGGCTATCGCAAACTCGATATGGACTAATCAGCATGTGAAGATAAAGGATGATTTTATGAGATTGAACAGGGAGTATTTTAATTCTATCGTTGAGTCTGTTGATTTTTCTGATGTCAACACAGTAAAACGTATGAATAAATGGGCAGCTGATAATACAAACAACCTGATCGATCATGTTCTTGATAAGACAAGTCCAATGGCGTTGATGTATCTAATGAATGCAATCTATTTTAAAGGGATCTGGGCATCTGAATTCAATCCGAAAAACACTTCTGAAAAGCCTTTTTATTACGAAAACGGGCAGTCAAAGAGTGTTGATATGATGCATCAGAAAACTAAATTTAATTATAATGAAAATCAATTGATGCAAATTGTTGAAATGCCATACGGAAACCAGGCGTTCAGTATGCTTGTATTGCTTCCCAAAGAAGACAAAAAGCTTGCAGACATCACGTCAGATTTACAAAACAGCGACTCCTGGAGCATGTTAAAATCAGGATTACGCAGAAGTGAGGTAGATCTTTATCTGCCAAAATTCAAGACTGAGTATAGCAGGAACCTTAATGATGCCCTAATAAATATGGGTATGGGTATTGCCTTTGATCCCGAAAGTGCAGATTTCTCGCGAATGTCAGATGTTGATGCATTTATTTCGTTTGTTAAGCAGTATACATATATAAATACAGATGAAGTTGGAACAGAAGCAGCAGCAGTTACAGTTGTAGGTGTGGAAATTACATCTTACCAGCCGGGCAAAACAGTAGTATTTAATGCAAACAAACCATTTATATATATAATTCAGGAGAACTCCACCGGTTCGATTTTATTTATGGGTGCAGTTAAGGATTTTGACTAAAAAGAGACACGGTTTTATAAATATTATACTTAAAAGGTAAATCACTCAGCGAGTTAATGTCGTTGAGTGATTTTTTTCTTCACTTTTATGGATTTTTTTCTTTAATTTACTTGTTTATTTTATCTGTCTATTACTCAGTATAGTTTGCTCAATTGGAGAACATTTTGTCTATGCCTATTTTTTAAAGCGCATAAAATCAGCGATATAATATTTACTTTAGAAAATTTCACAAAATTGTTGATAAATATATTTGTAATTATTTTGCACTCTTAGAAACTTTCAATAAACTTGCATAGCCAAATAAGTCTGACAATGAAAAATATCAGATTTCGGAAAATCAAAATTCATTGTGTTTGCTTATTAGCAGTCAATTATTTATTTTTTTAGTAAAACCATTAGCTTATGAAAAAGAAAACATACACTTTCGACGAAGCGTATAAGGCATCGCTGGAATATTTTAGCGGAGATGAGCTCGCTGCCAAGGTGTGGGTAAGCAAGTATGCGCTTAAAGACAGTCAGGGTGTAATATATGAAAAGACTCCCGAGGATATGCATTGGAGACTTGCAAAAGAAGTTGCAAGGATAGAGAAAAAATACGACAATCCTTTAAGCGAACAAGAGCTTTTTGATCTCTTTGACCGTTTTAAATATATAATTCCACAAGGTAGCCCAATGACAGGCATCGGTAACGATTACCAGGTTGCATCATTGTCTAACTGTTTTGTGATCGGGATGGATGGTAGTGCAGACTCATATGGCGCGATCATCCGTATTGATGAAGAACAGGTGCAATTGATGAAACGCCGCGGTGGGGTAGGTCACGACTTATCTCATATCCGCCCTAAAGGATCACCTGTAAAAAACTCAGCACTTACATCAACAGGTCTGGTTCCTTTCATGGAACGCTATTCAAACTCCACTCGTGAAGTAGCACAGGATGGTCGCCGTGGCGCATTAATGCTTAGTGTCTCAATAGAGCACCCGGACTCAGAGGATTTTATAGATGCAAAGCTGGAGCAGGGCAAAGTAACCGGTGCTAATATTTCAGTTAAAATCGATGATGATTTTATGAAAGCTGCTTCCACAGGGGATACCTATCAGCAGAAGTTCCCTTTAAACTCGGATAAACCGAAATATGAGAAAACAATTGATGCTCAGAAGTTGTGGAAAAAGATCGTACATAATGCATGGAGATCGGCCGAGCCTGGAGTTTTATTCTGGGATACAATAATTCGGGAATCTGTGCCTGACTGCTATGCCGACCTCGGTTTTAAAACAGTATCTACCAATCCTTGTGGCGAGATTCCTTTATGTACATACGACAGCTGCCGCTTGCTGGCAATCAATCTCTATTCTTATGTGGTGAATCCTTTTAAGGAGGATGCATATTTCGACTTCGAGCTGTTTGGTAAGCATGTACAGCTGGCACAACGCATAATGGATGATATTGTTGATCTGGAAGCTGAGAAAATAGATAATATTCTTCAGAAAATTGAAGCTGACCCTGAAACGGAAGAGGTTAAATTTACAGAGAGAAATCTTTGGAAGAAGATCCAGCGCAAGACATTACAAGGTCGCCGTACCGGCGTTGGAATTACCGCAGAAGGTGATATGCTTGCAGCTTTAGGTATAAGATACGGAACTGACGAAGGTAATGACTTCTCAGAGAAGGTGCACCGTGAAGTGGCCGTAAATGCATATACCTCTTCAGTTTTAATGGCTAAAGAAAGAGGTGCATTTGAAATATTTGATGCTGAGCGTGAGAAGAACAATCCATTTATAAACCGTCTGAAAGATGCTAGTCCTCAGATGTATGAAGATATGGTTAAGTATGGCAGAAGAAACATAGCCTGTCTGACGATAGCACCAACCGGTACCACCAGTCTGATGTCTCAAACAACTTCAGGAATTGAACCGGTGTTCCTACCTGTATATACCCGCAGACGTAAAGTGAATCCTAATGACAGGGATGTGAAAATTGATTTTGTTGACGAAAATGGTGATTCTTGGGAAGAATATACTGTATTTCATCACAAATTTGTGACCTGGATGGAAGCAAACGGTTACCCTACCACTAAAAAATATACAAACGCCGAAATTGATGAGCTGGTTACTAAATCACCATACTATAAAGCTACATCTAATGATGTGGACTGGCTGCAAAAAGTTCGTATGCAGGGGCGTGTACAGAAATGGGTTGACCATTCTATCAGCGTAACAATTAATCTGCCTAATGATGTGTCGGAAGAACTGGTGGGAGAGCTCTACATGGAGGCCTGGAAAAGTGGATGTAAAGGTTGTACAGTTTATCGTGACGGATCCAGATCGGGTGTTTTAATTTCTAATGGTGATGCAGAGGAGAAAGAGAAGAAAAGTAAAGAAGACTGCTTCGAAATACCGCCTATTGTTACTTCACGACCTATTGAGCTTGATGCGGATGTGATTAAGTTTCAGAATAATAAAGAGAAGTGGATCGCATTTATCGGATTGCTTAATGGCAGACCTTATGAGATTTTTACCGGTATCAACGATGAGGATGATGGTATCATGATTCCCAAGAGTGTATCATCAGGTAAAATCATAAAAGCATATGATAATGATGGTACAAAGCATTACGATTTCCAGTTTCAGAATCGCCGTGGATATAAAGTAACAATTGAAGGACTAGACGGAAAGTTCAACCCTGAGTTCTGGAATTATGCAAAACTTATTTCGGGTGTTCTTCGTTACGGTATGCCTATAGATCAGGTTATTAAGCTGGTGTCGGGATTAGAGCTGGATAGCGAAACTATTAATACCTGGAAGAATGGTGTTGAACGCGCACTTAAGAAATATCTGCCTAACGAGACTGAGGCTAAAGGTCAAAAATGCCCTGTATGCGGTCATGAAACTCTTGTTTATGAGGAAGGATGTCTCAAGTGTCGTAATTGCGGTGCTTCAAAATGTTGATATAATGTGAATATATTCGCCCTGATCTTATAATATTTCGGGGACTATGATTAAAAAATAATAAGTAGATTAAGCGATGCCCAAAAGGGTGTCGCTTTTCTTTGTTAAAGACTTGTAATTAAACCTTTATGTGGATTAAGAGTCCAATTGCAGATGAAAAAAAATGATACTTATACCCAATCTTTTAAAGCACTTTTCCAAAACCTGCTGCCATTTGTAAAACCCTACAAGGGTATGATTGCCGGAACTCTGTTTCTTACACTGATAGGGTCGTTTGCCGCGCAAGTGAATCCCCTTTTGGTGAACGAAACGATAAACCGAGTGGAGGATTTGCTTCGCCAGCCTGATCCGTTTGAGAATGGAATGCGGTTGCTGTTGATTATATCGGCAATAATGCTTGCAAACGAGTTGCTGAATATTGGTATTCAGTTCGGTCAAAAATTCTTTGGAGAGAAGATTCGTATACGTGTTGGGAGTGACTTGTCACAAAAGGTGGTGGACAGGCTTCTTACATATAAGATGTCGTTTTTTACTGAGCCGGATAACCAGACCGGTTATTTGGAAACTCGAATTAATCGTGGGGTGGAGAGTCTGATCAGATTGGTTCAAAACTTTTTTCTAGATATCCTGCCTCTATTTTCCACAGCTATTATTGCACTAGTGGTTATGTTTAATGCTAACCTTTACGTAGGGTTAATGGCTCTTGTTGTAATACCTGTATATTTCTTCGTTAGTCAGCGCCAGGCGAGCAGGCTTAAAGGTTGGCGTATGCAGTTACGTGGTCAGCGTGAACGTAAAAACCACGGACTCATTAATATTATCGACTCAATCACTGTAATTAAAAGTTTCGTTCGGGAGAAAATGGAGGGTGAGAAACAGTATGAGTTGCAGGTGGAAATGTTGGATAATCAGTTGCAGACCCGACGCACAAGCTACGTGTTCGAGAGTTTGAAGTCGTTCATTCAGCAAATCGGGGTTGTATTGATTATAATCCTCACTGTATACCTGGTTCTTAACGGACAGATGGGTATCGGTGCTATAATGATGCATATAATGCTTTTCCGTAATGTTTCAGCACCAATCAGTCAACTTCATAGAATTTATGACCAGATAAACGATGCGCTAATTTATGCAGATGGTTTTTTTGAAGTACTGGATAACGAGAGTGCTGTTGAGGTAGGTGGTAGTGTTAAAGCTAAAGATGTGCAGGGGCAGTTTGAAGTATACAATGTGAGTTTTACCTATCCCAACGGCAAGAAGGCACTTACAGATGTGAGCCTGACACTTGAAAAAGGAAAGACTACAGCCATCGTAGGATTGAGTGGTGCCGGAAAGAGCACTCTGATTAACCTCCTTAGTAAGTTTTATAAGCCTGACAATGGGGTGATTAAACTAGATGGTGTCGATCTGGAGAGTTATGAAAATGGATCCTTACGAGATAATATCGGTTTAGTATTGCAGAAAAACCATATATTTAAGGGTACTATATATGACAACATCATGTATGGAAAGATAGATGCAACAGATGAAGAGGTGATAGAAGCCTCCAAGAAAGCTTTTCTGCATGATCAGCTGATATTATTGCCTGAAGGATACAAAACAGATGCTTCTAACCTAAGTGGTGGTCAGCAACAACGAATTGCCATTGCCCGTCTGTTTTTGAAGAACCCGCCAGTTATTTTCCTTGATGAGCCCACCGCAAGTCTTGATGCAATAGCTGCTGAACATATCAAAATGAGCCTTGATGCCATAAAGGAGGGGCGGACCGTGGTAATAATTTCACACTCCTTATCTCAGATTGTTGATGCGGATGTGATTCATGTATTAAAAGAGGGCAGTCTTGTGGAGAGTGGTTCGCACGAATCTCTTTATAGGCTTAATGGTGAATACAGGAAAATATTTGACGCTTCAGCTCGCAGCCTTAATCTGGATAAGATGCTTGACACTATTGCTGTTTAAGAGATAGTTTGTTACATTTCATATTTATACTACTTTTGTTAAAAGTAGTGTGCAAGAGAATGAAAACTATGGACGACAGCTATAAAACCGTTTCCGGACCTTCTGAAGGATATATAAATGAGAAAAAGAGTAAGTTTTTATCATTTCTTTTTCCAGTTAAGAGTGCTGATGAGGCAATGGGAATTTTGGATGAGTATCGTAAGAAATATTATAATGCCCGCCATGTTTGCTGGGCCTACATGATAGGATGGGAGCGTGAAGAGTTTAGGTTTAATGATGATGGTGAACCTTCAGGCACAGCCGGTAAACCAATATTAGGACAGATTAACTCATCTGAACTGACTGATGTCCTTATACTGGTAGTGCGTTATTTTGGAGGTACATTACTCGGAACAGGAGGTTTGATTAAAGCTTACAAAGAGGCGGCTGCAGATGCAATTTCAAATGCAGAAATAATTACAAAGACTGTTGATGATATAATTGTAATTGATTTCGAATATATTATACTTAATGATGTTATGCGTGTGCTGAAACAGTTTGAAGAGGTACAGTGGACTCAGGATTTTAAGGAGTCGTGCCGTATGAAGCTTCGAGTTCGCCGCTCACTTACGCCACAGCTTTCAGAAATGCTATCATCAATATATGGAGTGGTAATAAATGAAAATAAATAGTGCGGTTATCTTATAAAAATAGCTTAATAATCAAGGAATTTCTGAAAAAACTGTTGTTGCTTCCACAAAATTACTACTTTTGCACCCAAAAAGGAGCGGTAATTCACTATTTTGGAAGCTAAATGCTTACAAAAAGCTAAAGAAGAAAGAACAATTGATGGAAAAGAACCTGGTTATTGTTGAGTCACCTGCGAAAGCAAAAACAATAGAGAAATTTCTTGGAAAAGATTTTCATGTTATGTCTAGTTATGGGCATATACGTGACTTGAAGAAGAAAGATTTTAGTATAGATGTAGAAAATGGTTTTGAACCTATTTATGAGGTTCCTACAGATAAAAGGAAGGTTGTATCAGAATTAAAAGCGGCTGCAAAAAATGCCGATACTGTATGGCTGGCATCTGATGAGGACCGTGAAGGTGAGGCAATATCTTGGCATCTTTTTGAAACTCTTGAGCTTAAAGAAGAGAATACAAAGCGAATCGTATTTCACGAGATCACGAAGAATGCAATTCAGGAAGCAATAAAAAATCCAAGGAAAATAGACCAGAATTTGGTTGATGCTCAACAGGCACGACGGATTTTGGACAGGATAGTAGGGTTTGAATTGTCTCCGGTGTTATGGAGGAAAATAAAGCCGGCACTATCTGCAGGTCGTGTGCAATCGGTTGCCGTAAGATTAATTGTTGAGCGTGAGCGTGAAATACAAAACTTTAATTCTGAAGCATCATACAGGATAGTCGGTATTTTTACAAAAGAGGAAAACGGGCAGACCTATGAAATTAAAGCCGAATACAATAAACGTCTTAAAACAAAAGAGGAGGCTCTTGATCTTCTAGAAAAATTAAAGACTTCGGTTTTCTCAATAGAAGATGTTGTAACCAAGCCTGCTAAAAAAACACCTGCTGCACCTTTCACCACTTCAACACTTCAGCAGGAAGCTTCGCGTAAACTGGGTTTCTCGGTTGGGCAGACTATGATGGTTGCACAGCGACTGTACGAATCGGGTAAGATTACATATATGAGAACTGACTCGGTAAATTTATCGGGTTTAGCAATCGGTACTGCCAAGACTGAAGTGATTGAGCAGTATGGTGAAAAGTATCACAAAACTCGTCAGTACACCACAAAATCCAAAGGGGCACAAGAGGCTCACGAAGCTATACGTCCTACTTTTATAAGTGAACATGAAGTTGATGGTACAGCTCAGGAGAAGAAACTATATAATCTTATCTGGAAGCGGACTATTGCTTCACAAATGGCGGATGCAGAGCTTGAACGCACGACTGCCAATATTTCTGTGTCAAATTCTGATGGAAGATTTGTTGCAAATGGAGAGGTAATAAAGTTTGATGGTTTTCTAAGGGTGTATCTCGAAGGTACTGATGATGAGAACGGTGAGAAAGAAGATGGACTACTGCCTCCGATTAAAAAGGGAGAAATGCTCGAAATGCAGGAAGTTAGCGCCACTGAACGTTTCACACAGCGCCCTGCACGTTATTCTGAGGCTGCTCTGGTAAGAAAAATGGAGGAACTGGGTATTGGTCGCCCGTCAACTTATGCACCTACTATATCTACTATAATCAACAGGGAGTATGTTGAGAAAAAAAGTATTGAAGGTGATCAGCGAAATTATAATGTGCTTCTTCTTAAAAAAGGTAAGATTAAAGATTCTGAAAAAACAGAAACCACAGGGGCAGATAAAAATAAACTGTTCCCCACAGATATTGGTATAGTCGTAAATGATTTCCTTGTTGAACATTTTCCTTCTGTCATTAATTATAATTTTACTGCTAATGTTGAAGAGGGATTTGACAAAATTGCTGAAGGTAAAGCTAAATGGAGAGAATCAATAGCAAATTTCTATAACGTTTTTCACCCTATTGTAGAGGAAACTGCAAATATGCGCATGGAGCATAAAGCAGGAGAAAGGGTATTGGGCACTGATCCAAAGTCAGGTCGACAGATATCTGTGAAAATAGGCCGATATGGTGCTATGGCACAAATTGGTACTCCCGAGGAGGAAGAAAAGCCCTTGTTTGCTTCACTTCAGAAGACTCAATCAATAGAAACAATCACTCTTGAAGAGACTTTAAAGTTATTCGAACTTCCCCGTAATCTTGGAGAGTTCAGAGATAAAGAAGTTGTTATTGGTGTAGGTCGTTTTGGTCCTTATGTCAAACATAACAATAAATTTGTTTCTATACCAAAAGGTGTTGATCCTTTAGAAATTCAACTTGAGGAGGCGGTTGAGCTTATCGAAGAAAAAGAGAAGAAGGATAAGGAAAAGACTATTAAGATTTTTGAGGAAGAACCTGATTTGCAGGTTTTAAACGGCAGGTATGGTCCTTATATAAAATATCAGAAGTCAAATTATAAGATACCCAAGACAATAGATCCCAAAGAGTTGACTCTTGATGAATGTAAAAAAATTATCGAGGAAAGCGCTAAGGATACAAAATCAAAGGGTAAGAAGACTAAAAAAGCTGCTGCCGGAGATAGTTCAGCAACTAAAACAACTACCGGAAAAACAGCCGCAAAGGAAAAAAAGAAAACAGGTAAAGCCTCGGCAACTAAAGCTAAGGCCGGAAAAAGTACTACAAAAAAATAACCTGCATAATTGCAATGATTACTATCAGACCTGCAACTTACAATGACTTGTCGGAAATTATGCCTATATACAACATTGCGCGTGATTTTATGCGCAGTACCGGCAATGATAGTCAATGGGTAAATGGTTATCCTACAGAGCAGTTTATCAGTGAAGAGATAAAGGCAGGGCATAGTTTTGTCTGTGAAAATAGTAACGGAGAAATTACAGGTACATTTTGTTTTATTATTGGTGAAGATCCCACTTATTTGAAAATATACAACGGGCAGTGGTTGAATGATGAACTATATGGCACTGTTCACAGAATTGCATCATCCGGCAAAGACAGAGGTTTGGCTAAAGCTTGTTTCGAGTGGTGTTTTACTCAATGCCCAAATATAAGGGTTGACACACACAGAAATAACCACGTTATGCAAAAGATTCTGAGTAATCTGGAGTTTCAATATTGTGGTATAATATATATATCAGATGGGTCGGAGCGACTTGCATATCAAAAAACTATTTGAAATGAGAATTGCATCTTTTAGCCGTAAAAATATTATTGTGATTCTTATAGTATTTCTATCCTCTGTAGAAAGTCTATTTTCGGCCGAAGAGATGGATGCTCTGGTACTGGATATCAATATTGATTATAGCAGTGATCCTTTTTATTCGGAATTATGGTTTTGGATAATTATTGCGGCTGTTTTATTTTTCTTATTGGTATTACTCATAAGAGGGGGAAGAACAAAAGCTAAGCCTCTAACTGAAGTTACAAAAGTATAAATTCACTTTACCTTACCGTGAAACAGTTAAGAGTATAAAGTCGTACAGAAAAGTAAAATAATCCAATAATAATTATAACATTTTGTACCTGAAGTATTCTGAAAAAAGCATTTGTTTTATTTACAGGACTAAGTTTTTAGTATAATATAAGTCCCGCAAAACCCGATAATATAATCAAAAGTATAGGATCAACCTTTTTTATTGAGGCTATCATTACTGTACCGAAAATTATCCAGCTTTTATAGTCAATAAAATTATGTCCGTTCATTAGCATTAGTGCTGCAGAAGCAATCAAACCTATTATAGCAGGTTTTAATACCGACAATGAAGCTTGAAGCCAAGGGTTGTTTTTAAGTCTGAAAAAGAATGTGCAAACCAGTGTCATTAATATGAGTGATGGAATACTAACAGCTAATGTACATACCGCTGATCCCAAAATTCCGTAACCTGTAGAGAACCCGGCCTCAGTTACAGCAGTGTAACCGATATATGTGGCAGAGTTAAAAGCTATCGGCCCAGGGGTTGTCTGTGAAATTGCTACTATATCAGTAAAGTCACTAATACTAATCCATCCATGTAAATCAACTACTTCTCTCTGAATAAGGGGAAGCATTGCATAGCCGCCGCCGAAACCGAACAGTCCGATTTTAAGGAATGAGACAAACAACTGCAGGTATAAATCCATCAACTCCATTTACTTTTTAGATTTTAGTTTTAAAAACAGAAAATAGAGGATCCCGAAAATAATTGAGATTAATATAATATATACAGGAGAAAGATTTAGCAACCAAACTGAAAGGGCAACAGAAATAGGAATCCAAATATTGTTTAATTTTACTCCGGCAGATTTTCCTAATCCCAGAAGAGGTGCTGCAATAAGAGCAACAACTGCAGGCCGGATACCTTTAAAAATACGTTCTATAAAAGGGTTATCCTTAAACTGGGTGAATAATACCGCAATAAAGAGTATAACTATAAAGGAAGGCAGAATTACACCTGCACCTGTGAACAGACTCCCTTTAAAGCCAAGTCTTTTATTTCCTACAAATATTGCGGTATTTAGTGATATAGGACCGGGAACAGACTGTGCTAATGCCAGCATATCCATAAATTCGTTATCAGCAAGCCATTTCTTTTTATTTACAACCTCATTGCGTATCAGTGGAATCATGGCATAACCGCCCCCAAAAGTAAAGGCGCCTATTTTAAAGAATACAAGAAATAGTTCCCAATATTGTTTTACAAGATTCATAAAAGGGTATATAAAATGAAAAGCAGATTGCAATTTGATTAAATCTATTGCTAATCTGCTTTCTATAAGGAGCCGCACCGGTGGAATAAGACGAAACTCCGTTTGACAGGATTTGAGTGTTTTAGTTTCTTTGTAATCCGCTGTTCCGATAAATCGGAATCCCGAAGGCTGCGGCCCGCCATTGAAACCAAAAACGAGTCTCGGTTTATAAAAAGTAATTGATGAGTTCCCCAATCGACCAATGCGGCAATAACTTCATCATTTTTGTATTCCAAAGATAAGTGGTCTATATGAAATATCCAAATTATTTAAGTTATTTTTTTGGTGAAAATAGTCCATATTCTTTGTTAATACTCATTTTCAGCGATATCAGTCTTCTGCTAAGAACTTGCTGATTTCTTCGTCTGTTACCTCATGATTAGTGAGGTCACCAGCAAGAAACTGATCATATGCACTCATGTCAACTAAGCCGTGACCGGACAGGTTAAACAGAATTACTTTTTTCTTACCTTCTTCTTTAGCTTGCAGAGCTTCTTTAATTGCAGCAGCAATTGCGTGATTAGATTCCGGTGCAGGTACAATACCTTCAGTACGTGCAAACAGTACACCTGCATTAAAAGAGTCAAGCTGCTTGATATCTATTGC
>JAQUIZ010000022.1:0-2013 GCA_028683355.1 Fermentimonas sp. | reverse complement strand
GCCTGTGGTAACGCAGAGTTAAGTTTATGAGAACCTACCGGACTAACACTTTCATTTTTAAAATAAATATGTGCCGGTGTATCCAATGCTTTTTCAAGTTCTGTGGCTCTTACCAATGGAGTGGGGCGATATATTTTATATTTATCCCTTACCTCTTCAGGAATATCTATCCATGTATCGGTTTGGTTTACCTCCTGACGCGAAAGTTCCTCAGCAAACAATGGAAACAGATCCTCAGCTTTGAGCTCCTCTTTAGTTTGAGGGTTAATCATTGGCTTAGGTTTATTTTTCATCTCAGCGGCAATATTATACCACTGTGTAGGAATTTCCGTTTCCGGAAGCATGAATCTTTTTCTTTTAGACATAATATTTTGATTGTTTATAGGATATTTAATTTCTAATTGACGAATTTACCTAAATTATTCTAGATAAATTATTTAATCTGATGTTTTCTTCAACAATTGCGTCGATAACTGCTACAGCAACCATATTTACAATATCACGTACCGAAGTTTCCACATCAAGAATGTGCACCGGTTTGTTTAATCCCATCTGAATAGGGCCAATTATATCGTTCTTACCTGTTTCTTTCAGTAGTTTATAAGAAGAGTTGGCTGAACTAAGGTTTGGAAAAACAAGAGTGTTTACTTCTTTATCACGTAATCTTGTAAAAGGATATTTCTTATCTCTCAACTCTTTGTTAAGTGCATAGTTAACCTGCATCTCACCATCAACAACCATTTCAGGGTATCTTTCGTGAAGTGTCTCAACTACTTGATGTACACTGGCAGGGCTTCCTTCTGAGTCTGCTCCGAAATTGGAATATGAAACCATTGCAATAACAGGGTCATGATTGAAAAATTTAACTGTTGCATCAGCAAGTCGAGCAATGTCAATCAAAGTTTCTGTATCAGGGTGTCGGTTGAAAAGAGTGTCCGCAAGAAACAACATTCCTTTTTTAGTATTCACAATATGCATTGCGCCTATGTGGCCAAGTCCTTCGCGAATACCAATCACCTCTTTAGCTATTTCGGTTGTGTCGGCATATTTACTGAAAACACCTGTTATCATAGCATCAGCTTCTCCTGTTTCAACCATCATCATGCCAAAATAGTTTCGTTCGAACATTTTCTCTGTTGCTTCTTCAAAAGTCATGCCCTGACGCTCTCTCTTTTTAGAAAGTATATTTGCATAACGTAGTCTGCGCTCCTCTTCACGGTCATGACGAAGATTTACTATTTCAATACCGGTCAGGTTAATCTGGTTCTCTTTTGCAACCTTGGCTATTTTCTCTTCATTCCCTAACAATATTGGCCGGCATATACCTTCAGCATAAGCTGTTTCCGCAGCTTTAAGCATATTGAGGTGGTTGGTTTCAGAAAACACAACACGCTTAGGATTCTGACGTGCCATTTCGTACAACCTGCGAACCATCTTGTTATCAAGTCCCATCAGGTCGCGCAGCTTATGATCATATACCTCCCAGTCTTCAATTGGTTTACGGGCTACACCTGATTCCATAGCTGCCTTTGCAACAGCAGGAGCAACTGAAGTAAGCAGTCTGGGATCCAGTGGTTTGGGAATTATGTAGTCTCTGCCAAAACTAAGTTTTTTAATGCTGTAAGCAGTGTTAACTACATCAGGAACAGCTTTTTTGGTAAGATCCGCCAGTGCATAAACAGTTGCAACTTTCATCTCCTCGTTTATACAAGTTGCCTGTACATCAAGCGCACCTCTAAAAATATAAGGAAATCCAAGTACATTATTAATCTGGTTAGGATGATCTGAACGGCCTGTAGCGAAAATAATATCTTCTCTTGCACTCATAGCAAGCTCGTAAGAAATTTCAGGGTTAGGATTGGCCAGTGCAAATACTATAGGATCATTACTCATCGATTTTACCATATCTGTAGTAAGCACATCAGCTACTGATAGACCAAGAAACATATCAGCATCCTTTACAGCTTCTTCAAGAGTTGTGATATTTCTGTCTGTAGCAAAAGGTTTTTTACG
>JAQUIZ010000131.1 GCA_028683355.1 Fermentimonas sp. | reverse complement strand
ACGAAAACTGCAAATAGTGCAGCGAAATCTGCAAACTGTCGCATCGTAGCTCATCCTTACTCATCCTTTCCAAGACCCCTTTAGGTAGTTTCTGACAAGATTATTGCAAATCAGATCACCGAAAATTGCAAATCATGACAAGAGTATTGCAAATCTGTAAACTCACTTGAGCAAGAAGGTACAGAATTATTCTTTATTGGTTTTCGGAGCGTGTTCGAATATGGCGGCTACACCGTATTTCATTTTTACACCAAGCATCTTTATATAACAGGATGGCAATCTACGGTATCTTAACACTAAATTCGCACCATCAATATCGGCCGGTGTATTAAGATTCACTTTTCCAGTTTCAAATAGTCGATGATACAAATGGTCATCAGTTAAGACATCTCTGATGAACTTCTTATCTTCAGGGGCATCCATTTGTAAATCTGAGAACCTAAAATTCTCGAGGTTTATTTGAACATCAAAACATATTTTGTCATTATCTGCCCCAAGGGCTATCAATCTTTCTCGAATAGTTGATTTTCCCTCCTCGGTTCCGAGTATCGATAAGATAGTGATTCGTGATGCATTAACAATCTTATCTTTGAACTCCTCATGTTTAATGTCCTTGAGTGACCAAAAATGATCCTTTTTGAATACAACATTACCTGTCGAATAATACTCAACTGCATCTGATAGTTGTTTACCCGACATAAAGGAATCATTAACGATGACTATATGCTGAGCTGTTGATTCCAAGAAGTGTTTCAAAGATATCTTTTCATTTATATCTCTAGCCCTATTCATTACTTGTACTATATTCACAAGACCGTTATTATTCGTAAGGTCTTCATAATGGAACACGTTAACGTTGCTATCTCCACAATAGTTAACAAGCTTATCGACAAACTCATTAGCCTCTTTATGGGTAAAAGATTGATGAGAAGCGACAATTGCTATCAACATGGGATACAAATGATGCAGGAAAACATGAGATGAATCATACTGACTATCATAGGCGTTTAGTATATCTAAACCTTTTAACGAATACCTATTGAAGGCAGCCAACCACAAAATGAGTGTATGGATTGATGGCTTAGCTTCTGGAGCCCGATGATTTTCTAAAGTGGTAAGAGCCATAGCCAGATTAGTACCGCATGCTTCTAATGTTTGCCGTATCTTCCAGAAAGATTGAAAGTATATCATCCTACTTGAAGGTTCTTTTAAACTACTGACAAATAACGAGGCTCGTTTTTCAATTATCTCGTAGACTTTGGTCAAAATATCTGGTATGATTACGACAAATGCGAAATCAGAAGATTGCAGAATGTACTTCCTTTTATGAGAAACTAACTCTCGCAATAGGTAGTCCTTTTCTTCGGAGAACTCGATAGCTCCGCTGTCAATATCTTCTAAGTCTAAAAAGTGAAGTCGTTTATCATCTCCAGAAATCCTACTTGAGTTGTACTCAATGGAATCATCTTTCTGATCCAACAATTCCCCACGGTAAATTTCAAAACTCTCTAACAAGCGATAGGGCTCACTTGGAACAGTAATAAACTCGCTAATTATAGATACTATTCGCTCTGATAAAACATCGAAGAGTCGAGAAAATGGTTGATCATCCTGTGGGGAGTCGAATAGACATACTGCTCTTTTGAATACTGACAAAAAAGATGATAATCTTGATTTACATGAATTGATATTATCCAAGAGGTCCATCTCATCTACCCAGAAAAGCAAGTAAGATAGACTTCTATCTTTGGGGTCGAATTTGTTAGCAAATGTTTCTTTTACATTTAGATAACCGTCAAGAAACGTAAAGCAGTCAAAGTTCTGATTTTGATCCAACGTACTAATAATCTGATCAACCGTTATCTTTTCATAATCAATGAGAGTCTTGTACTCAGTTGATTTTGCTTTGTCTAGGAAAGTAACCAGATTCTGTGACCAATTGTCACTGTTCTTTATAAACCAACTCTCATCGCCAAAGATGTATTCTCCTAATGTCGGAATGTTACTCATTTCAGTGGTGTTGTAGTAATTGAATATTGAAACCTTCTTTAGATCAAGAGTTCTTACAAGTAACTTTGTGTAGTTTTCCTTTGTGTTAATGATACTAAAATCAGGTCTAATGCAAAGTGCATTTGGAACAAAATAATATGGAACTAATGGCTTATACTCACCATTAGTATTAATGAAAATACTAGTATTATAGTAAACAAGGGGATATCTATCAATTGCACCTAAATATTTCATTCGGAATGATTCCATTGACTGAGCAAGAGAAGCTAATTGATCCAAGAACGTTCTATCTTCTATTTCTGCTGGAAGTAAATTTTCAAACTTCGTCTTTGTCGATTGAGACACGTATTTATAAACGCGAAATTCTGGGAAAAGAGCATCTTCAAGAAGCTCTGGTGCGAGATACTCAAAATCAGGACAATCATGCGTTTCATTGTTAATGCAAACCATCCACTCAGTTTCAGCATTATCAGTAATAACCAAAATACTATTGTGCATGAACTCAGAGATGTTCATTCTAGCATCAAGAGGGTATAATCTTTTTAATGGATCAAGTAAACAACTCATTACTGGAGAAGTACCATACAACTCACTCAAATCAAACGGAGGATTTTGTATTAACCTAGATTTCTCATTGTCCTCCAAATTACTAAAAACTATGGCTAATCGTGAGATAAATCGTTGATAAGGAAGCGAAGCTGTCCCCGATGTTTTGAGCAATTCACTTCCTTTCCTACCGAACATGAACAAGCCAATCACGCTAGAAGAGGATAAATCTAGTTTGCCTTCGGTATCAGAATTGACTTCAATCATTTTTATCCATCCGTCGGAAAGTTCTGTGACGATGCAGTTAATCTTTTTCCATACAAACTCGTATGTTTCATGGCATACCTTCGGGTCGATGCCACACTCTAAGTAGAAACCTGAGAAAAAGCACGCGATATTATAGAAGCAATCTGCAATTTCACTGGAACTGACATCAAGGTGTTTTCTTCCACTGCTTTCTTGATCAAGACGAACCCTATTGAAGATATTGGTAGATGTTTGTTGTAAAAGCTCTTGCGGTACCTTCGAGGATAATGCAAAACTAAACAGGTCTTGTATAAACATGTTTATATCCTCAACTCCATTAACAATATGTATTATTCGTTGAGCATCTGATGCTGCAGGTTTTAAGACTAAACCAGATGAACAGATTCTTCTGATCATATCAATAGTAAGGAATTTTACTAGATACTCTGGCAACTCATTTCCTGAACAAAATGCCAAATTTGCAACTGCCTCAACAAAGATATCACTGGTATCACCGGATTCAGCAATTTTCGAAAACAACTCATCAACTGGACGTCTATCACCATTTTCAACATATCTCTTAGTCGCTTCTTGAATAAATGCATGCATTGATAACCCTCCTATAGGCATTTCATCATAACCATCTAAATACGCTTCTTTACCTGTGCTCAAGTAGTAGTCATAGAAAACTTTGTAAACCGAACCTCTATAATGCGATGAAGTAATCACGAAATTTTCATATTCTTTCTGGGTTGGCTTGTAGAAGATGCTGTCAATTTTATTCTTATACAAAACGCCAATTTTATCTTTGTCAATATTGCTAAGATTGACGATACTAAAGATTGTTTGTATGTACTTGTTCACACCAGATTGAGGAAGAATTCTCGAGTTTGATGCAAATGTTCTCGCATTATAGTTGGATTCTTCAGAGTACTTTTCTAACTCTCTCGAGTTTCTGAATTCCAATATAGAACAGATTTTTGTTTTGTCCTGGTTGATTCGTAAAGAGTGTCTGGCTAAATAACTCGTTATTATTATACTCAACTCATTCGCGTGGTTAGCTTCAGGGAGTATTATGAACAAGTCATCTACATATCTAAGATAAATACCATCTTTCATGCCAACAGCATCAGAGATGATCTTATCTATATCCAGCAGATACAATTCTGATAAATATCTAGCAAACGCAGGACCTTGGGGTAATCCAGTTAATCCATTTGTCTGGTATGCTCTACACAATGATAGCAAGTAATGAATAATGTTGTTATAAACTGCTTGTTGGGAAGGTGCAAGTTGTCTAACGATGTTATCTATGGACTTTGAAGCTTCCTTAGTCAGCATTAACTCAAGCTTGTCGACATCTACCGAATCATAGAATCTATACAGGTCTATCTTTAATAGTGAGTAGTTATCGAAATCATCATTATTCACTATCTCTTTTAACGAGTTAATAAATGTATGCCACGTTTTCTGATATGGTTCGAACACGTGGTTCCCATAGAAGCTCTGCGCAATTTTATATGAATAAGTTTCGTCACTCTTTAGGGTGTTGAACAGTCTACTCAAAGACCAAACACATGCTGTTGAAAGCACACGATTAGGTGGATCAAGATTAGCAAGAGTTCTGATTTTGTCTTTTTCATTTCTTTCAAACAAGTAATAGAAGGGCTGAAAAGTTGATTCACCTCTGATTAGCGCTTGATACCAATGTGAGAACTTATTGAAACTTATACCTTCAATATGTTTTAGATTGTGATACATTGTTATCTCGTCATTCGTTCTTGAGTACCAGTATTCAGAACTTCTTATCCTAGAATACACAACAGCATTGATTTCTGAGAAATCCCAACTTGCGTATTCTATTGTAGCATCATCTAGGTAATCTATAGGTGATTCTTTTGAGCAGTCTTCACAAAAGTTTGGATACAATGTTCTAAGATAATTGCATTTTAACGGATAGTAAGATAACTGCTCGAGCTTTTTCTCTGTCACATCCGATCTGAAATTGGGGAGCCTGGAGAAGAACTCCCTTAGTAACGAAAGACCATATTGTTTGTCTGTAGCAGTTTCAAGCCTGTTTAGCAGGCCAACTATAATCTCTCTATTTCGATTAGGTAATCCGAGTTCATAGTCTTTCAACAAGAAACTAATTATGTGGCACTGGGTTAGCTTATCAAGAATTGAGTTTATATCTACTTCCGATGATACTTCTACCGACTTAACCCTCAAGTATACTGGGCTAGAATGAATATCGGCTGATTCTTCAAGGTCTATTCCAAGAGCATCAAATATTACGCTTGGTCTCATTTTTTCTATATGTTCAAGCCTGTTGATCTGATCTAAAAGTAAGCCTGTACTTAGTTCCCTTACTTGAAAACCACTAATCTCTAACGAGTTATCTAGGTCACAGATAAATGAATAACAACCAGATTTTGCATGTTTTGATAATGGGATTTTTACACCCAATCCAACTCGTTTACTTGTTCTACTAGTACTTGGAGTTTTTGGGAACAGGTCTACATTGATAACGCCTTCTAACCCTAAATCACTTTGATAGTATATGCTTTTAACAATTTCATAGGCTTGGCTTTTAGATATGGGATTGCTTAGATGTATCCATACGTGAAACCCCCTATTGCCGGAGAATTCCACTATGTGGCTTATACCGTATGAATCCAGAAAATCTCTGACTTTCTTCACATGTGTTAGAAGGTGCTCAAAGTCATCGGAATTGATACCTTGCTCAATTCTCTTTGAATCAATGTCAATATCAAGGCACACCCATTTGACATACCCATTTCTCTCTTGATATGCTAAAATGCTTTCTTGTTTCAGTAAAATACTTGCTATCAAAGTATAAGAAACTGGCGACGTAATTTTTTTGTAGTTGCCATCTGACCTTTGCTTAGCATACCTTGATTTGTTAGTGAAGAAAGCCTCATGTACTAACTTCGAGAATTGGGTCACTAATGTTCTTTCATGCATGACTTATCCTATATCCATACTTACATTGACCTTATGCTTGATCTCCGTTTATATACGTCACTTCAAAAGCCCGGCACTTTCGGTATCTCTGATTCCTGTTTTCAAGAGCAAAGGCGTCCTTGTGATCAAAGGGTTGAAAGATATCCAGACCGCGCCCAGGGATGATCTTCCAGCCGTTATCGCTTTGGATGTAGCGGTCATGGATGGTATCGTCGATCTCGTAGGTGAAAGTGATGCCAACTTTGCTGCAGGAGTTTTCGATCTGCCGAAAATACTCATCCTGATTGGAGTCCTGATACTCACTGTGTTTGGTGATGAGATGCACTTCCACTTCATCGGCATCGCTTTTTATAGCTGCCACCACTTCCATGAATTCCATCAGATTTCGCGCTTGAAAAAAAGCACTGATAAAGGGATCTTTGATCTCAATTCGTTTCGAGCCCTTTAGATATTTAGCAAAAAGCCTTTGATAAGAGATCCCGGTCTGGTTATCCTGGATGGCGATGTTTTGAGGTGTTAGGTTTTGGGTGTTAGGTTTTAGATCTTCTTTGTCACTTTCATTATTACCGCTAAGAATTTCGCTACCACCAGTTTCGCTTGTTTGCTCTCCCTGGGGCTCTTTATCGTCTTCTGTGGGGCCTTCCTTGCCATAGTAGTAGGATGGATACTGAATCTCCTCAGCGGTCTTAACAAAATGCAGGATTCCGTCATGATCAGTATAAGCAAAACGAACAGGTTCGTAGGTCTTGTCTATACGCATCAATTGGTCTTTCACCCGTTTCCGGTTCTCCATTGCATACTCGAGCAATTCCTTAATCTCCTCAATTGAAGCTTTCTGATCAGGATAGATCACCTTCATCAAGCCAGAGAAGGTCTTCTGAACCCCGTCCCGGTCACGAGTGGAAATGTCTGAAACCAGTTCGAAATGTTCTCTATAAAGGGCAGAAAAGTCTTGATTGCGAAAGGCACGCAGTATCTCAGCCATGTAATCCACCACAAAGCCATAACCGGAAGAGAACATCTCGCCCCGGATGATCGGAACTTCCCAGCCCGGCAGATAACCGTGTAGCCTGTCCAGATAAGCGGAATCATAATACTGCTCTGGAAGTTCATCAAAGAGGTCAGAGTGCTTCAGCATATAAGCCACATTATGCTGAGTATTGCCTACAAAGGTCATAGATGCTTCTGCACCCAAGGTTTCAATACCACGTGAAAATGTCTTGTTTGCCATGTAGTTCTTCATGATATCTACTAAGGCCTTATCTGCTTTCTTCTTGCGTCCGGCAAATTCATCAAAAGCCACCACATCCCAAAATCCCACCAGGCCAATCCTGCCATTGGAGTTGTTCACAAAGAGCTTGGGTACCGATACTTCACCACCTGAGATCAAGATGCCATGCGGTGAGAACTCCGAATATATGTGTGACTTACCGGTTCCCTTGGGACCCAGTTCGATCAGGTTGTAGTTCCTTTCACAATAAGGCACCAACCTTGTTAGCTGCATCAATTTCAAGCGTCTGCTCATGAACTCCGGATTGAAGCCGATACTTTGGATCAATAGATCTATCCACTCATCACTGGTAAACTCAGAGCGTTTCTGCAGGAAGCTATCCATATCGA
>JAQUIZ010000130.1 GCA_028683355.1 Fermentimonas sp. | reverse complement strand
TGCAGACTTATCATCTTGTATCAATGCACCCTTACCACCGCCTTCACAGCCAGAGCGGATTTTTAACGTTTTAGGAGTGTTCATAATAAGGGGTACATTCCCGCCACCAGTTCCCATCCGAGAGGTCAGCGTCTGTACTTTATTATCCTCCGAGAGTTTCACACGGCTATCAGTTGGATGGTTTTCAATGACAACAGCTGTTTGATTATCTCCCATGTTTGCACGAAGTGATCCACTTAAGTTTTCGTCAGTATGGCCACCAACTCGAGAAGCAGCACCCGGTTCAAAGGACATGACTGTACCCGGGACAGCGCCTGCTCTAAGTGTAGGGGAGAGTTCTTCCTCATATCCTACACTTCTGCTCTTGGTACTGTGTTCAGTACAAAATCCGCTTGACTGCATTACGCAAGGCTGGTGTCCATGTTCCTCTGCTCGAAGTTTTGCAGTAATATCCTTCGAAACAGACATCACTCTTCCGCCTTGGTCATTTAGGCAAGTTATGCTATCGCCTGTTTTTCCAGTGCAGTTTTTAGCATTGTCGGTAGTTCTTTGCCACGGGCTGCCGCTCGGCGTAAAATTCCTTGGCATGCCTTCGGACTCAAATAGTATTTCTCCGGCACATCTGTCTGCAAAATCTGCGACAAGGTAGATTCTACGACGACGTTGGGGGACTCCGAAATATTGCGCATCGATAGTTCGGTAAGCCACACTCCATCCGTCTCCCATATAGATGTCTGCGTAAGGCCATCGTCTTTTTTCAGGAAAAGGCACCGAGGTGTTCGGTTCTTTGACACCGATGACCGTTTCGAGGACTGCCCTGAAGTCCTTTCCTTTATTTGACGAGAATGCGCCGGGGACATTTTCCCAGACTGCGTACCTTGGATATTGTCCATTGGTCTTACACCTCATTTCTTTAATAATTCGGATTGCTTCATAAAAAAGGACGGATTGCTCTCCGTCCAGACCGGCTCTTTTACCCGCCACACTCATATCCGTGCATGGAGAGCCGAAGGTTATGATATCTACAGGCGGAAGCTCCGCACCATTTAATTTGTTTATATCTCCATAATGCTTCATCTGAGGGATACGTTTAGTCGTAACCCGTATAGGAAACGGCTCAATTTCAGATGCCCATAAAGGTTCGATGCCACAAAGCAAACCACCCAAAGGAAAACCACCACTGCCATCAAAGAGGGAACCAAGTGTCAATTTACTCATCCTCATTCACCTCTGGCAGGTCACAATATCTGAATTTCAAGCGATCTCTTAATAGAAATACACCATCAGAGTTTCCCACTTGCTCAATATATCTTTTCACAATAACATCGCAGTACTTTTCATCCAGTTCAATGGTGTAGCAGATTCTATCTGTTTGCTCACAGGCAATCAGTGTACTTCCTGAACCACCGAAAGGATCGAGCACGATGCAGTTACTAAGGCTTGAGTTCATAATGGGATAAGCCACAAGTGCCACTGGTTTCATGGTTGGATGGTCGCCGTTTTTCTTTGGTTTCTCAAACTCCCAGATGGTTGTCTGCTTGCGGTCTGAATACCAGAGATGCTTGCCTTTCTTTTTCCATCCAAAGAGTACTGGTTCATGCTGCCACTGATATGGGGAGCGACCGAGAACAAGGGACTGCTTTTTCCATATACAAGTACCGGAAAGATAAAATCCTGCATCGGAGAATACTCTTCTAAAATTGAGTCCTTCCGTATCAGCATGAAATACATAAATAGATGCGTCCTTTGCCATCGCTGCTTCGGTGTTTTGAAATGCCGCAAGCAGAAAATCATAGAACGCTTCATTCGCCATGTTGTCATTTTTGATTTTTCCAGCAGTGCCTTCATAGTTGACGTTATATGGAGGGTCCGTAACTACCAGATTGGCAGCTTTCCCATCCATCAAGACATCAAAGGTGTCTTTCTTTGTACTGTCTCCACAGACTAATCGATGCTGTCCAAGTAGCCAAACATCCCCTAAATGCGAAACAGCGGGCTTTTTCAGCTCGCTGTCTACATCAAAATCATCTTCTTTTATATTATCCTTAAGGGAATCCTTGAAAAGATCGTCCAACTCTCCCGGGTCAAAACCTGTCAAAGACACATCAAAGTCTGAAGCATTTAGGTCCGTGATGAGAAGTGCTAATTTGTCTTTATCCCAATCACCACTAATTTTATTTAGTGCAATGTTCAGCGCCTTCTCCTTTTGCTCATCCATTTCAACTACTACGCATTCTATCTCATCTATACCCATACTAAGCAGGACTTTTAAACGCTGATGACCTCCGATAACTCTGCCTGTAGTCTTATTCCATATAACGGGTTCTACATAACCAAACTCCTCAAGGGAGCGTTTAAGTTTCTCATATTCCGAATCACCCGGTTTTAAATCTTTCCTTGGGTTATATTCAGCGGGGATGAGTTGTTTCGTTTTAATCTTCTCTATCAACATACTTTTCCACCGCCTTTCTAAATTCACTGTATTTATTTACATCCTCCCACGGGAACAGACAACTGTTAAAGTGACCATAAGCCGCGGTGTCAGAGTAAATCACATTTCTAAGACGCAGTTTTTCAATGATGGCCGCAGGTCTTAAGTTGAAAGTTTCCTGGGCAGCAAGAGTTAATATTTCATCAGAAATAGTGCCAGTACCAAGGGTATTTACAGTAAAGGCTACTGGGTTTGCCTTACCAATGGCATAGGAAATACTCACTTCACATTTCTTGGCATAGCCACACCAAACGATATGCTTGGCAATATACCGAGCCATGTAAGCACCGCTTCGGTCAACTTTTGTTGGGTCTTTACCACAAAGAGCACCACCTCCATGAGATGCAAGTCCTCCATAGGTATCGACCATGATTTTTCTTCCAGTCAAACCCGTATCGGCAGCGGGTCCACCAAGTACGAACTGACCTGATGGATTGATGAGAATTTCTGTTTCATCATCAAAAGGGAAGTCTTCAAAGCACTGCCATAAGACATTGTTAAGGATATCTGCCTTAAGTTCTTCCTGTGTTTTATTCTTATCGTACTGTACCGATATCACAATCGTCTTTATTCTTACTGGAGTGTCAGCTTCATATTCTACCGTTACTTGTGCTTTACCATCGGGAAGAATCCCTTTTATCAGCTTTCCTTTGCGACAATCATCCAGTCTTTTTACTATTCTGTGGGATAGTACAAGAGGGAGGGGGAGCATTTCCCTTGTTTCCTTTGTAGCATAGCCATACATAGTCCCCTGGTCTCCAGCACCTATGGAACCGTACTGTTCGTTTATTCCATTTCGTACTTCCAGTGCGGTATTCACACCAGCCGCAATATCTACACTTTGACTATGTATATATACATAAATCAAAAATTTTAGAGGGTTGTATCCAATCTCTTTTAGGACATTTCTAACAATGTATCGGATGTCGATTTTCCCGCTGCAGGAGATCTCGCCCGCCACGATAATTTTTCCTTTAGTCGCTATAACCTCGCAAGCCACCCTTGATGCCCTATCTTTACGTAGGCAAGCTTCCAAAATGCTATCTGCTATGATGTCGCATAGTTTGTCAGGATGCCCGGCGCATACACTTTCTGCTGTTAAGTATCTTTTACTCATTACATCATATCTCCTTATCTTTATTTTCCTCTGCGGGCAGATAGCAGTCGTTCCATCACGTCGTCCTGTGGGTTTAAACCAGAATACTCTGTAGCACAATTCTCTCGAACGATTTGATATATCTCCATCCATAGCCTGTTTGTCTGGCTCATAAAGTTCTGACTCATCGCTACATAAGGACTTTGAATAGCATTGCCGGTGGTTGGGTGTTTGGCTAGAAAGCCAAACTCGGTTACTGCTTCCTCACACTGTATCCATCTTGCCGCACTCATGGCATATCGCTCTAGAAGCTGTGGAAGTACCAAATGGGCACAGCCACGTTCCTCAAGCCATTTCCATGTAATTTCATAGATTTCACTCGCTACTAGGGTTTTTCCATCCTTTTGCACTGCGGAGAGCATGGCCATTGGCTTTGGCATTTCTTGCCCCTTCAGGTCAGCGGTATTTTGGAACTCCACGACTTCAAGCTTTCTCTTACCAGGGTTTCCCTCTGCAATTTTGTCAGCAAGTGGTTTCTTCTTTTGACCGGAGCCTATACGGGCACCGCCACGATTTGTTCCATCTTTGGCCATTCACTCACCTCTTTTCGTCAATGGGCCTATTACCCTGTTTGAAACCGCGAATTTTCACGCGTTGCCCCACGCCCGTTACACAAAGAAAAAGCTGTGGAGATTTGACTCCCCCTACCGGGTTCCCCAACGGTCTCCATCTCTTGCAGTGATTGCAGAGTGGCAAGGTGTACAAAGAGCCATCAGATTACTTCTATCGTGAGTCCCTCCTCTTGCAAGAGGAAGAATGTGATGCACTTCGGTTGCTGGGGTCAGCTTTCCTTGTCGTTTGCATTCCTCACAAAGAGGATGAGCTGCAATGTAGCGGTCACGTATCCTTTTCCAAGCACGACCATAACGCTTACGTGTTGCTGGGTCACGGTCATACTTTTCATACCGTGCGGCTTCCTTCTTGCTATGCTCTTCACAAAAGCGCTTGTCGGTTAGCTCTGGGCAACCAGGGTAAGAGCACGGTCGCTTAGGTTTCTTTGGCATACTGCACCTCCTTTTTCCCATAGAAAAAGCCCTCGCAGGAGAAATGCTCCCGTGAAGGCTTCTGTTTATTAATATTCCATACTACCATTATATAACTTTCACTACGGACAAACAGTGTCATCGTATGCCAAACTGTGCCAAAGTGTGCCAACTTTTATTTTGGAACCTTTAAATGTTGCAAAGCGGATGAATGGAGTCTATGCACGGTTCTCATAGAAACATTAAGATTAACACAGATTTCTTCCCAGTTAAGAAAGTTAATGTATCGGTAGCGAAGAAGCAGCTTCTCATCCACGTTTTCCATCTGGTTAATCGCTTCACGGATATCTGATTTCAGCTTTATTAATCGCTCAACCTCTTGTTGTATCTGTTGCTCCAAGTCTACTATTCTAATCACATATTTTTCAAAGGGTGGGTCAGTACTCTTGGTTCTACTGACTTTTTCCTCAAGAACGGGGGATGAAACACTTCTTGATAGTTCCCTTAAGTTTTGTAACTCTTCAAGGTCGGAATTAATCAATTCATTCAAGCGATAAGCCTGCTTTAAGAATTCCTTAGCTGTCATCATCGCACCACCTCCTCTTGTAGCTGTTGAATTAACATGTCAGGGTTTAGAGAGGTGAGGACATTGAACAATCCAGAATGAAAGAAGCACTCAACCTCACGTTTCGTATATAAAGCAGAATCATTGCGAGGGTGTTTTACTAATCTTTTCAGTGCAAAACGATAATCCTTGACCGCCTGTAGAATAATGGCATTCGCCAGCTTTTCAAAAGCGTCCATCATACAACTTCCCTCGCTTTCCCAAGATTTGCTTTGACTGCATCGATAAGATCGGATTGTGTTTTTTCCTTTCGTCTCAAGGCATTCATAACATCTTCATCAATCGTGCCTTTAGTAATAATATGATGAATGACCACTGTCTCATTTTGTCCTTGTCTCCAAAGTCTCGCATTTGTTTGCTGATAGAGTTCCAGACTCCAAGTAAGTCCAAACCAGATAAGCGTTGAACCACCACTTTGTAAGTTAAGGCCGTGCCCCGCTGACGCAGGATGGATAACCGCTACAGAAATATCGCCGTTGTTCCAATCCTTGATATCCTTGGAAGTCTTAATTTCTCTGACATTGAATCTTGTCTTAATACGCTCTAAATCGTGATTATACCAATAGGCAATAAGCACAGGTTTTCCGTTAGCACCTTCAATTAAATCCTCAAGAGCATCTAGCTTGCGGTCGTGGATAATATGAGAGTTTTTATCATCATCATAGATAGCACCATTTGCCATTTGCAGGAGTTTGCCAGAAAGGACTGCTGCATTCATGGCATCTATTTCTTCATCAGCAAATTCAAGAACCATCTCTTCACGAAAGTGATCATATACGGATTGTTCTTTGTCATTTAGATACACAGGCACTTCATTGATCATGCACTCTGGCATTTTCAGAAAATCCACTGATTTCATGGAAATGGTGATATCCGAAATGAGCCGATATATGGCATCTTCAGCACCTGGCAATGGTTTATATGAAAACACGATCTGCTGATTGCGTTTATCTGGTGTAAAGAAGGAATTGCGGTAGTGAGTGATGTACCTGCCGAGTCTTTTACCCATGTCAAGAATACGAAACTCCGCCCACAAATCCATTAGCCCATTACTAGAAGGTGTGCCTGTAAGACCTACAATCCGTTTTGCCCTTGGTCTTACTTTTAGTAGACTTTTAAATCTTTTGGCACCATAGGATTTAAAGGATGATAGCTCATCGATGACCACCATGTCATAATCAAAAGGGATGCCACTTTTATTTACCAACCAATCAACATTTTCTCTATTTATAAGATAGACACTTGCAGGTTTTCTAAGAGCCGCCAATCGCTCCTGTTCTGTGCCGATAGCTACCGAAAACTCCAGTCCTTTTAAATGCTCCCACTTATTTATCTCAGCTGGCCAAGTATCCCTTGCTACTCGAAGCGGGGCAATGACCAGAACCTTTCCAATTTCAAAACGATCAAGACATAAATCAAATATAGCCGTTAGAGTAATGACGCTTTTGCCAAGACCCATTTCTAAAAACACCGCGGCTATGGGATGCTCTAGAATGAAATTCGTTGCATAGGTCTGATATTTATGAGGATTGTATTTCACCCAGTACCCCTCCAATCTGCTTAACATCATCAATTACATAGCAGGTAAAGCCTAACTTCTGTAATTGCCTTATTCTTCTAATCTGTAACGGACGAGGTTTCTTTCCGGGAGCCTTTAATTCTATAAAAGCCATCTTCCCATGTGGTAAAAGTACTAGGCGGTCTGGCATCCCATCTAAACCTGGACTAACAAACTTCGCCGCAATGCCTCCCATCTTTTTTACCTCAGCCACCAGTTTCTTTTCTATATATTTTTCAAGCATAAATACCTCCCATATAAAAAGGCTCGGAACAAGAAAACAACTTTGACCCAATTTTCCTATACGCGCGCGTATGCGTGTATGCATAGGCTACTATTACTTCTTTTTACTATTTATAAATAAATAGGATACTTCTTGTTCCACTTGTTCCGAACCGTTGATTTTCCTTATCATTACTAACTTTAGGGAAAGAACCAGTATGGGAACAAGGTAAGGTACAACTTAGCGTTGTTCCTCGACTCGGGAATAAGCTCGTTGCTTTCCGTAGACAGGAAACGTCACAACACCATTCTTGTTCCCAGTGTACTTGTTCCACTCACTGATCTTTCTCATAATGGCACCGATGGCATAGGAA
>JAQUIZ010000129.1 GCA_028683355.1 Fermentimonas sp. | reverse complement strand
CCAGTATTGATGTATGTGGTAAAGTTGTGTAGGGTGAAAGACGTTCATCTTCAAAGATGTGAAGTACATCCACACCATAAGGGAAGATCTGCTCTTCCACTTTATTGAGGTTGTTTCCTGCAGCAATTGCTTCTACCTTGCAACCAAGCTGATTTGCAAGTGAACGTCCTTTGGTTAACAGTTCCAGGCTGACTTCAGCTACAACACCATCCTCAATCTCTAAATATACAAATAAGTTATCCATTCTTACTTCTTCTACTTTTTTCTGATATTTCTAATTTAATCTCTTGAATCAGCCTATAGTGTGATTTTCTATAAGTTCTTTCATTAACTCTTCTATCTCTGGATCATTGTCGGATATGTGCTTGCTCTCCTTCGTTTGAAAAACAACATTCTCTGTTTTCTTCACTTTTGTAGGCGAGCCAGATAGTCCGCACTGAACAGGGTCAGCATCAACGTCTACTACGCTCCATTCAGTTAGATTAAGGAATGGGCGGCTATCGTAAATATCGATATAATCGATATTTTCCATCTGGCGCTCCGTAACGGTCTTTGCATGTTTAAACTTAAGCAAAAGCTTAGCATTGCGAGGCCTGCATGAACGTGCAGAACTGTTTACTGTAACAAGAACAGGAAGAGGACATTCTACAACCTCTACTCCATTATCAAGTCTGCGTTTAATTATGATGCTTTTTTCATCAATTTCTTCAACACCTTCAGCATAGGTGATTTGTGGGATACCCAATTTCTCGGCCACTTGCGGACCAACCTGTGCGGTATCACCATCTATTGCCTGGCGACCCGAGAATATAAGATCAAATTCCCCTATTTTACGAATAGCCATCGACAAAGCGTAAGATGTTGCTAAAGTATCTGCGCCTGCAAAAGCCCTGTCAGTAAGCAATACACCATCATCAGCTCCGCGAAAAAGGCCTTCACGTAAAATTTCTGCTGCGCGACCGGGTCCCATTGTCAGTATAGTAATTTTTGATCCGGGGAAACGATCTTTCACTTCAAGCGCTTGTTCAAGAGCATTAAGATCTTCTGGATTAAAAATTGCCGGCAATGCAGCTCTGTTAACTGTACCATCGGCTTTCATAGCATCTTTCCCAACGTTGCGGGTGTCGGGAACCTGCTTAGCCAATACAATAATATTAAATGCCATGTTCTAGTTTGTTTCTATTTTAAGTTTTTCATAAAAGCACAAATATACAAAAAAACACTTTTCATAACGATCTTTTCTTAATATAAAACAGTTAAAGTTAAAGCAAAACGCACAATAAAACATCAAATTATAAAGTGAGAAAATTTTAAATAAACAATAAATACTTTCAAAAACATTTACCACAGTAATTATGTTAATTAAATGTGATATATTTGTTGTACTCTTTTTGTACTTAACAGATCAACATATAATATGAAAAAGTTTTCTCTTTACCTTTTAATTTCTGTAACCGGTTTTTTAATGATAAGCTGTTCCGGTTTGAAATATTTAACTGTGGAAACTCGTGAGCCAGCCCAAGTGAACCTTCCAGAAGAAATCATGAGGATTACAGTTGTAAACAATGTCGTTCAGCAGCCTGATGACATCGGTCATGGCTTATTAAAACTGGGACGCTCTAGTAAAGAAAGAGAAAAAGCTTCATCAGATAGCGTAGCTGTTTTTTACACGGAAGCTCTCACTCAGTTTCTTAACGAGGCAGATTATTTTCTGCGAGTTACATATTACAACAAACCATTGAGAGATGATTCCGACTTTTTCATGGAACAAGCTCTTTCACCGGAGAGAATGAATGCTATCAGAAGCGAAACACGTGCTGATGCTATAATTTCACTTGACAAGTTGATTATTGAAACAGATAAAAGAGAACATTTCAGACAGATGGGTTACTCTTATAGTGATCTGACTGGCAGAATTCATTCCATAATTCGCGTATATCTTCCAACAATGAATGGAAAGATCCCTGCAGTACAATACAATGACAGCTTATACTGGGAAGGTTTTGACATTCAAGATGATAAAGCCTATTCAGAAGTAACACTGCCCTCACGAGAGGAGGCTATGAAAATATTGGCAGTACACGCAGCTGAGAAAATGAGCAATGTATTTGCTCCACACTGGGAAATGCAGGACAGGTGGTACTATACAATGTCAAATACACTTATGCGTGAAGGTGAAAACTTTGCCAAAGGTGCAGATTGGGAAAATGCCATACTTAAATGGGAGTCGTTTTATAATTCACAATCAAATAGAGTTTCGAAAGCAAAGGCTGCAAGTAATATAGCTCTAGCTTATGAGATGTCAGATAATATGGAAAAAGCATTAGAGTGGGCCAGGGAGGCAAATAAACTTTTCAACGAATCAACTTCACCAAATTCACTAGAAAGAAAAAGGTCACAGTTGTATATGAACGAAATTGAGAGAAGACAAAGCACAACTAACACTTTAGATTTGCGAAATGATTAAGAACACCACAAAATTACATTAACGGCTTGTTGTTTATCACATTTTACGTTAAATTAATGCCGTTAAAAAAAAAATAAGTGAAGTTCTTATGCGGATTAAAAAAAAATGGTACCTTTGTCTCTGAATCTGCGACAGTAAATTATACTCTTACTACTGTTAATTATTTACAAATTCATTCAAAACTCAATTATATCCACCGGATTTTTATACGTTTTTATGGAATAAATACCTCCGTAATAAAATCGGGATATAATTCGAACAGATCATTTATTCAATAACCATAACGAATTTCAAATAATCTACATGGCTTATAACATTATTGAGCTTAATGAAAAGCTTACAACAGAATTACGGGTTCTAGCTAAAGAAATGGGAATCAGACGTCCTGATGCATATAAAAAAGAAGAACTCATTTATAAAATTCTAGATGAGCAAGCAATTGCTGAAACAAAAAAACTGACCTCCGACAGTGGGGCCAGACAAGGTTATAAAGGAAGAAACGCTTCTGACAATAACACAAAGAATCAAAAAAACAGAGATAATAAGTCTGCTTCAAGAACATCTTCAACAAAAAAGACAGAGCCCGAAAAGGTTAACCCTGAAAAGCCGGAAACTAAAAAGGTTGAGCCAGCAAAAGCAGAAACAAACACTAGGGATCAGTCTAAAAATCAAAATCAGACAAAACCTGTTTCTACTCAACCTGAAAAGAGAGAAAATATACAGAGTGTAAAAAAAGCTGCACCTAAAAACATATCTCAAAATGAAGTGATAGTCTCTGAGAAAGAAACAGATAAATCAACTCCGGAGGTTATTAAACCTTCATCTCCTCAACTTCAGGACAAATCTCAACTTCAGGACAAAACAGATAAAACTAAAGAGATTAATAAGGACGACTTAACACAAAAATCATCCGGTAAACCAATTCAACTGGTATTCAGATCTTCCAAACATCGTAACGAAGAAAAAAAGAATACACCGGCACCTGTAACATTGCCTCCGGTTGTTGCAGAGGACTCTCAGGCAGAATCTGATAATGTAAAGAACATTACTCCACCGGCAGTTGAAAAGATGTCAATTCTAGACCTATTATCACCATCGCCGGCTCAGCCAAAACCACAGCAAAGCGCACAACAAAACAAATCACAATCAACAAATCAATCTCAGAAACAAAAAGAAAAGGACAAAGAACCTGTTTATGATTTTGATGGTATATTAAATGCATCAGGTGTACTTGAAATTATGTCTGACGGTTATGGGTTTTTGCGTTCATCTGATTACAATTATATGTCATCACCCGATGACATTTATGTATCTCAATCGCAGATCAGATTATTCGGACTTAATA
The DNA here is from genome assembly GCA_028683355.1 of Fermentimonas sp. Lineage (GTDB taxonomy): Bacteria > Bacteroidota > Bacteroidia > Bacteroidales > Dysgonomonadaceae > Proteiniphilum. The sequence goes on along the minus strand of JAQUIZ010000129.1, from coordinate 3,602 downwards.
CAGGAGATGTTGTTGAAGGACCTATTCGTCCTCCAAAAGAAGGAGAAAAGTTTTTCCCGCTGGTAAAAGTTGACCGTCTTAACGGCCGTAATCCTGATGCCGTGCGTGATCGTGTACCATTTGATCATTTGAAACCACTATTCCCGGATGAGAAATTCAACCTTACAAAAGGTCATAATGATAATCTTTCGTGTAGAGTAGTTGATATGTTTACTCCGATAGGTAAAGGACAACGTGGATTGATTGTAGCTCAACCTAAAACAGGTAAAACAGTGCTTCTGAAAGATATTGCCAATGCGATTGCCGACAATCATCCGGAAGTATATATGATTATACTCCTGATTGATGAGAGACCAGAAGAAGTAACAGATATGGAACGAAACGTGAATGCAGAGGTTATCGCTTCTACTTTTGATGAACCTGCAGATCATCACGTTAAAATTGCAGAGATTGTACTAAATAAAGCTCGCAGACTAGTTGAATGTGGCCATGATGTAGTAATTCTGCTTGACTCCATAACTCGTCTGGCAAGAGCATATAATACAGTTCAGCCGGCTTCAGGAAAAGTCCTGTCAGGTGGTGTAGATGCCAACGCATTGCATAAACCTAAACGCTTCTTTGGTGCTGCAAGAAACATTGAGAATGGTGGTTCGCTCACAATAATTGCGACTGCTCTTACCGATACAGGTTCGAAAATGGATGATGTAATTTTCGAAGAATTTAAAGGAACAGGTAACATGGAACTACAGCTTGACAGAAAGTTATCCAACAAGCGAATATTTCCTTCTGTGGATATTATTGCTTCAAGTACTCGTCGCGACGATCTGCTACTTTCGGAAGAAACACTCAATCGTATGTGGGTGTTACGTAACTTCCTTTCTGATATGAATTCTGTGGAAGCAATGGAGTTTTTATTAAATAGATTAAGACGCACATCAAGTAATGAAGAGTTTTTGATTTCAATGAATGATTGATTCTTCAGTCTTAAATAATCAGATATAATAAAAATAACGCGGTAAAACTTTAAAGTCACCGCGTTATTTTTTTACTCGAATACCTGTCCAACAATATCTTTATATTCTTAATTTCACAACAAGTGCATTAATTCAGAGCCATATATCTACGGGATATTGCACATCATCCAGGAATAATGCATGACCCGGCGCTGAATCACCCGCTACTTGTCGGTTTTTAGCTTTGATAATTCTGTTAAGTCCTTTCTCATCGAGTCGCCCCCTACCCGCTTCCAACAATGTTCCGACAATCGCTCTCACCATGTTCCGTAAGAATCGATCTGCCTTTATTTTAAAAACAAGCATATTCTCCTTAAGCTCCCACTCGGCAAATTCTATTTTACAAATATTTGTTTTCACATCAGTGTGAAGCTTACTAAAACTGGTGAAATCATTAGTCTCTATTAATAAAGGGCACAGAGCATTCATCTTATCTATGTCAGGCATGAAATTTACCCTGTAGGTGAGTTCATGAAGAAATGGATCTTTATTTGTCGTTACAAAATACTTATAAGTTCTGGAAATCGCACTAAAACGTGCATGTGCATCAGGTTTAACCTCTACAATTGATAATATGGCAATATCTTTCGGAAGAAAGCTGTTTAATTTAAACACCATATCCTCACAAGAGAAAGCCTTTCCATTCCAATCAAAATGTGCAATCATTTTGCTGGCGTGGACACCAGCGTCAGTTCTGCCAGCACCAACTACTTCCACTTGAGAGCGAAGTATTATTGATAGAGCTTCCTGCAACTTTTGCTGCACACTTACACCGTTTGGCTGGATTTGCCAGCCAACATAATTTTTACCGTTGTATGAAAGTGTTATAAAGAAGCGAGCCATTAAAGTTGGAATATCATCCGTTCATCTCTCTCAAACGAATTTTGGTAAGCACCTGTTTTGTATTTAGAGGAAAGTCTCCGTCCATCATCCAGGAGTAGTAGCTCGGTTCGTTTTTTAACACTTCTGATACCGGCTTACCTCTGTGTTTTCCGAAATTAAATACTTCTACTCCATTATCGTTTAAGACAATTCGTCCTGCTAAATCAACATTATTATTAAAACTGGAATATTCTTTTGACAAAGAATCTACACTATTCTCAATATCAGGATAACGATCAAGCTGAGATTTTAGAACCTCATAAGTAGCCACTACATCAGCTTCAGCTGAATGAGCGTTCTCTAATTTCCTGTCACAATAGAAAGAGTATGCAGCCTCAAGAGTGCGTTGTTCTTTTCTGTGAAATATTATCTGAACATCTACAAATTTACGTTTACTCGTTTCGAAATCAACTCCTGCCCGTAGGAATTCTTCAGCTAGCAAAGGAACATCAAAACGACTCGAATTAAAGCCCGCCATGTCACATCCTTCAAGCATATCTGAAAGAGATTTTGCAATCTGTTTAAATGTAGGACAATCCTTTACATCCTCGTCAGTAATTCCGTGAATTGCAGTCGACTCCGGTGGAATAGGCATTTCAGGATTAATACGTCTTGTTCTTGTTTCTTCTTTTCCGTTAGGAAAAACTTTTAGAAGTGAGATTTCAACAATCCGGTCACGTGTTATATTTATCCCGGTAGTTTCTAAATCAAAAAAGACCAGGGGGTTTTTCAACTTTAAATCCATTATAACGTTTTAAATTGATTAGTCATTCAACATCATAGGCATCAACAGTGTCAGCATATCTTCATTCTCCTCTTGTTCTACAGGGAGAATCAGGCCGGCTCTGGATGGGTCAGACAATTCAATTCTAACGTCAGAACTGGGAATGTTATCTAAAATTTCTATTAGGAAAGCAGCTTTAAACCCAATATTCATTACATTACCTGTGTATGAACAAACTATTGTTTCCTCTGCAGCTGTAAGAAAATCAATATCCTGAGCTGTAATCACTATTTTCTCTTCAGAAAGTTGTAATTTAACCAAACCAATAGAAGGGTTTGAAAATACTGATACCCTCTTAAGAGCATTTAGCAAAGTCAGCCTGTCCAAAGCAACTGTATTGCTGTTATTTTGTGGAATTACTGAGTTATAGTTTGGATATCGTCCTTCAACAAAACGACAAATCATTTTATAAGCGCTCATAGTGATATAAGCATTGTTCTCATCAAAACTTATTGTTACCGTACCTGTTTCCCTTGGCAACAGAGCTTTTAATAAGTTAGCAGGTTTTTTTGGCAGGATAAATGATGATCTGCCTTCACCTTTAGCTTCGGTTGTCGTAACACGCACAAGCTTATGACCATCAGATGCAACAAATGTAAGGTCGTCTGCTGTTATATCGAAATAGATGCCATTCATTACAGGACGCAACTCATCATCAGCAGTAGCAAATACAGTACGGTTAATTCCCGACATCAGCATATCGGCATCTATAGTAAGATTCATTGCTGTCTCTTCCTTCAGAGGTTTCGGTTCGGGATATTCATCTCCTTTTAATCCAACAAAATTATATTTCCCGTTATGGTAATAAATAAAGACCTCCAGAGTTTCATCGTTAATATCGAAAGTAAGTGGTTGATCAGGAAGTTCACGTAAAGGATCCAGAAGGTTTTTAGCATTGATTGCAAGACTGCCCTCTCCTTCTG
>JAQUIZ010000128.1 GCA_028683355.1 Fermentimonas sp. | reverse complement strand
GCGTGTTATTTACTTAAAAGATCATCCAAATTCCACGCCGAAATATGTTCAATTCCGTAACCGTATCTGGCATAAAGATAATTCCGGTAGCTTAAATCATTCATGTAGTATTTGCTGCTACCCGAAATGGTGTCTTTACCTTTTATGTTTTATCGCTCGGCACGATGAACGAGAAACGAACTTTCCAAATAACTAATGTATGATGAGAGCGTTTCGTGTTTGTTTTAAGCTTTTTCGATGCAAAATAATTGATGATGTTTGTTATCGAAATCAAATTGGATGCAGTATTTACCAAATAAACAAATAAATCATCTAATAACTTTACATCTTTTACATTATACCTCGAAACTATATCACGCAACATTACCGTGTCTTTGAATGAAGACACGTAATTTTGTTTCATTTCATCGCTGGGCAGGTTGAAAAGTTCGGGTAGAGTACCACTTTGAAGGAATTATTTATTTATCTTATCAACAATCTCATCAAAATTATTTAAGTTGCCTTTTGATAAATATGTATTTCGGTTACTGTTCGTAAATCTCACATTATTGGTTATACATTTTAAACGACTTTAAACAAAGATATTCGATTCTCTTCTGACTTCCTAACAATTAAAGATTTATTTTTGCTTTTATTCACTTTCCTAAAAACAAAAAAAAGCACGGAATTTGTATTAACTACATTCTCCGTGCTTTTTGTTTTTTATTATTGTTTACCTGACAGTAATATCTATCTCCTGTTTCCTTGTCCGCTTCTGAAGTTACTTACTTCTTTCTGCATAAATTCTCTTTCAGCCTGTTGCGCTCTGTATAGCTTTTCAGGAGAAAGCACTCTTTCGAACTTATCGGCATACTCCTTATCAAGTGCAGCTTCCTGCAGTTTAACATCCATATCATCTTCAAGAAGTTTTCTGTACTCTGAATCTGACAAATTGCTGTTATCCTTTATCTTTTGTACTTTATCACGATGTATAATTCGCAGATCAAATTTCTTTTTAGTCAACTCACTGTTCAATGGAAAATATTTTTCAGCTTCTGAATTTGTAAGACCCGCCTGGGTTCTGATATACTCCATTTTTCTTTTCTCATAATCTTCTATATTCATTCTTCTGCCTCTGTCTTGTGCCGAAAGAGTGGAAATGAATGTTGGAAGTAGCAGAGTAAATAATAGTAAAATAGTGAATCTTCTCATATCAAGTTTCTTTTAAAAGATATCTGATGTTTTAGTTCAAGTAATATTGATTATACATATAATCGAAGTAGACCTCATCCACAAGCTGATCTTCGAGGTACTGATAAAATTCCTCCTCGCTCATTTGCACTGTAGACCAGTAATTTTCACTTCCATTAGAGCTTACTGATAATTGTTCCGAGACAACCTTAGACTCATTACCTAAATTATCACCCTTTGTTATTAGAAAGTTTATTGTTACATACATGCCGATAAACATAGCAGCAAGATATACCCATGGTTTCACTTTATCCCATAATGGAATAGGTTTGGGTGCAAAAAACTCCTTTTCCGGAAGCTTACCCATTATATCATTGTTGAACTGAGCAAAATAATTTTCCGGAACTTTAAAGGGATTATTGCTCTTGTCTATTTCTTTTAATTTGTTAATTTTGGTTTTCATACCTTCATTATTTGCACCGTTCTGTTGAGTAGACTTAATGATAAGTAAAAGGTTTAAATGGGTTCGCTCAAATATTTCTCAACCTTTTTTACAGCATGATGATATGAAGCTTTCAAAGCCCCTATAGATGTTCCAAGGATGTCAGACATCTCATCATACTTCATCTCTTCAAAATATTTCATCTGAAACACAAGTCGCTGTTTATCAGGTAAAGTAAGAATAGCTTTTTGTAACAGCATCTGTGCTTCGTCACCATCGAAGTAAGTATCACTTTCGAGTGTATTGATGAGAAAAGAATCATCATCATCTATCGAAATATTATTTTGAGTTCTCTTTTTGTTTATAAAGGTAATGCTTTCGTTTATGGCAATACGGTATAGCCAGGTAGACAGTTTTGATTCCCCCCTGAAATTTTCAAGATTAGTCCATACTTTAATAAACACATCCTGAAGTACATCATTGGCATCATCGTGAGAAAGGACCATTTTTCTGATTTGCCAGTATAGTCTCTCGCTATATTCCGATACGAGCTTAGAAAATCCTTTGCGTGCAGTTTGCGGATTACGTAACTCTTTAAGTAATTGTTCCTCGTCGATCATTTCTATGGAATTGGGTTTCAGAGCAAAGGTAAATGTTTTTTTTAACTTTATCAGTTGTTGTCACCTTTTTCAAACCAAATAACAAAATTTATGGCTGACTCAGGATTTTGTTCCCACCATTCAAAAGATTCAGGGAAATAAGATACACTGATATATCTGCAAAATGTATCATAATAATTTGAGTGAGCAATATGGGAGAAAAAAGGAATGTAAAATGTCCAGAATATACCCTCTTTAGGTCCTTTGCTTTCTCTCTCGAGTACTTTCATTATCTCCATGTTTACAGTTTTGAACGCGATAAATTCATTCAACTCTTCTGTAGTGTTTTCTAATGAGTCGAGAGTAGTAGTGATCGCATTATATACTAATTTCCTGTTCAAACCGTTTTCAATATTCAATGGCGGAATATCATCAGTTTGCTCATTAGACTCACGGCGACTCATTTGCTGTTGTATAAATGATCTCTCTACAGGTTCATCTGACTTTTTAAGACGCATTATCTGCAGCATCTCGTCAAAAGCATTTTTTGAACGTCTGCTATCCGGTTCTAAGAGTAAGAACATCTGAAAAGAGAGTATACTTTGAACCCATAAGCCCTTATCATTCAATGCATATGCATAAAGCAGGAAAGCGCCGCTTTGCGACTTATCAAGGTCAATTGCCTTTTTTATGTATTCTACTGTTTTGTCAATGTCTCCAATCTTGTAAAAGTTTATTGCCAGATTGAAGTTTAGCAGATAACCGTCACCATTTTTCTCTAAACCTTCGTAGAGCAGCTCTATTGCTTTGTCAACACTATCCATCTCTGCCAGTGCCTCGCTTTTTACAGCATAAGCACCTGTTGACAGTGTATCATTTTCTGAATTTATAACCTGAGTACTATATATAGATGCGTTTTCAAAATCTTTCAATGCCAGGTAAGACAAAGACATTTCATATACTGCATCTATTAATGTGGAATCCTGCTCAAGTGCTTCATTATATCTTTCTATTGCTTCCTCATATTCTCCGGCATCATGTAGTTCAACACCTTCCTGGATGAGATCTTGCACACTTTTAGTCTGACTATGCAATCCAAGTGTTGAGATGGTAATAAAAAAGGAGATTAAAAGTAATATTTTCTTCATCATAATATTTTTTGACTTGATAAAAGTAAAACAAAAAAAGCAATTTCAAATTCCAATTGCTTTTAAATAGCCTTTTTTGTAACAATTGTAAACAAATTGCCACGGATAGCGCATGTTTTTTACTTTTTTTATCGAGAAAATAAATAGAATGAACCTTCTTTGTAAGTAAATAAATTAGGACTACCTTTGCATCGTTTTTTTTAGGAACATTAATATTAGGTTATTCAGAAATGGATTGGTTAATTCAATTACTTACCGGATCAGGTGTGGCTCATGCAATACTAACATTAGCTGTAGTCATTTCAGTTGGTTTATTACTAGGAAAGATTAAAATTTTTGGGATATCACTGGGAATTACCTGGATCCTATTTTGTGGAATATTTTTAGGCCATCTCGGGTTTGAAATTGATCCTAGTGTACTGTTATTTATGAAAGAGTTTGGATTGATACTGTTTATCTACTCTATAGGTATGCAAGTAGGGCCAAGTTTCTTCTCATCATTCAAAAAAGGCGGTATTACGCTTAATCTGCTTGCCACAGGTGTAGTATTGCTTGGCGTTATAACCACATATATAATTCATCTGGTAACTGATACTCCAATTGCCACGATGGTTGGAGTACTTTCGGGTGCTGTTACTAATACACCCGGACTTGGAGCCGCACAGCAAACATATACAGATATTACAGGCGCATCCGACCCTACAATTGCTACAGCATACGCAGTAGCTTATCCTTTAGGAGTTGTGGGAATTATACTGACGCTGGTTTTCTTCAAATATATTTTCAAAATAAATCAGGAGAAAGAGAACCAATCACTTGAAGAGGATAACGAGTCAAAAAAAGCAGAAGCTCAGATGTTCTCTATACAGGTAAAAAATCCTTCTATTTTTGGAAAGAATATCAAGCAGATAAAATCTCTGATAGAGAAGGAATTTGTAATATCAAGAGTAATGCATACCGAAACAGGGTTATTGGTGGTACCCCAGACTGATACGGTATTAAATGAAAATGATAAAGTTCTGGTAGTTTCCAATCTTAATAATATCGAGACTATTGAAACATTGATAGGTATCCGTATAGATATGAACAGGGAAGAGTGGAATAAACTCGACTCTCAGCTTGTATCAAGAAGAATCTCTATTACTAAGTCTGAAATTAACGGACGCTCCTTGGGTGATCTGAAACTCAGGAATAATTATGGTGTTAATATTACAAGAGTAAACCGTGCCGGAGTAGATCTTATTGCAGACTCAAGATTAAGGCTTCAGATTGGCGACCGTGTAACCGTTGTGGGTTCCGAAGATGCAATTTCAAGCGTGGAGAAGTATATGGGTAACTCTATGAGACGACTAAGAGAGCCTAATCTGATTTCAATCTTCATAGGAATTGCCCTTGGTGTTCTGGTTGGAAGTATTCCAATTATGTTTCCGGGCATACCACAACCGGTGAAGCTTGGACTTGCAGGTGGACCACTTATTATCGCCATTCTCCTCAGTAAGTTTGGCCCAAAATTAAAACTTGTTACTTACACTACAATGAGCGCTAACCTTATGCTCAGGGAGATAGGAATTGCATTATTCCTCGCGTGTGTTGGACTAGAGGCAGGCGGAAGTTTTGTTGAAACCATTGTTAATGGCGGTTACAAATGGATTGGTTATGGTGTTATAATTACTGTTCTGCCTATCCTTACTATGGGAATAATTGGCCGCAAGGTTTGCAAACTGAATTACTATTCACTTATGGGACTCATTGCGGGAAGTATGACAGATCCTCCTGCGTTGTCTTTTGCAAATACTTTAGCCGGAAATGATGTACCTGCAGTAAGTTATGCAACTGTTTATCCTCTTACTATGTTTCTGAGGGTTATCACAGCACAGCTTTTGATTCTGATATTCCTGTAAATACTATAATTGCGATATTGCGACTAACGTAATATCGCAATCGTTTGCACTTGTAACACGTCAAAAGTTACTTGAATACATTCTGTTAGTAATTAAATCATCGTAGTTTTGTTTTATTGATAGAATGATTAACTAATAAGTGAATCTATATGACTGTGTTAACTTTTCAAATAGAGTATCATACAACTTGGGGACAACAGGTATGCATTTGTGGCTCTATCCCGGAACTCGGACAATTTGACGAAGCAAATGCTTTGGTATTATCAAACGATGGAAACAGGTGGTTTACTGAAATAGATATTACCGGGTATAAAGATATTCAATACTATTACATTATTCGCCAGGGTGACGGCGTAATCAGAAGAGAGTGGGGCAGTCCCCGCAAACTTCACATTCCTGAAGATAAGAAACGATTTATAATTCATGACCTGTGGAAAAACAGGCCATTCCACTCATATCTATATTCATCAGTTTTTACTAAAAGTATATTCAGGCATAATAAAACTATTGTGCCTGCTGAATACTATTCCGGTTCTGTACTACTGAATGTGATATGCCCTTACGTAAAAAAAGATCAGAAGCTTTGCATAAGCGGTGAATGTGAAGAACTGGGAAGCTGGTATCCCTCTAAGGCAAAAGAACTTGATTGTATTGATAATGGCGAGTGGCAGATCATACTCGATGCTGATAAGCTACCACGGCAAACGCACTACAAGTTTCTGATAATAGACAAAAATAGTGGTGAAACTGTTTATTGGGAAGATGGAGGAAACAGGGTACTTTTTGCCTCAAAAGCACAAGATCGGGATTCTGTCTTTGCAGAAATGGCACTGCAGTTTCATCATCACAGCTTTTCTTATAAAGGTATTGGTACCTCCATTCCTGTTTTTTCAATCAAGACTGAAGATAGCTTTGGAATAGGTGATTTTACTGATTTAAAGAAAATGATAGATTGGGCTGCTTTAACCCATCAGCAGCTTATTCAGCTATTACCCGTAAACGACACAACAACCACAAAAACTTGGCGCGACTCATATCCATACAGCGCCATTTCTATATATGCACTTCATCCTATCTATTTAGGCTGCAGAGAGTATAAGTTGAAAGATGTAAAGAAACTCAACTCATACATAGAGAAAGCCGTTAAACTGAATGAATTACCTGAGATAGATTACGAAAAGGTATTAAAACTAAAACTTGATTTTAGTCGCGACCTGTTCTTACAGGATGGTGAGAAGGTGATGGCATCAAATGAATTTTCTGAATTTTATGATAAAAACAGTGAGTGGCTGTTTCCTTACTCTTGCTACTGCTATTTGAGAGACAAAAATAAAACGGCAAATTTCAGAGAGTGGGGCGAGCTCAGTAAATATGACGGTGAAAGGCTGAAAAGGATGATTAAAACTTACCCCGATGCAAAAAAAGAGACTGACTACTACAGTTTTGTTCAGTATCTGTTGCACAAGCAATTCTCAGCCGTAAGCCTGTATGCTCACGAGAAAGGTATTACACTAAAAGGGGATATTCCTATAGGTATTGATCGTGACAGTGTTGATGCATGGAGCTCACCACATCTGTTTAATATGGACACCCAAACCGGGGTGCCGCCTGACGACTTTTCATACTTTGGTCAGAACTGGGGCTTTCCTACCTACAACTGGAAGGCTATGGAAGAAGACCATTACAAATGGTGGAAAAGTCGCTTTGGTAAAATGGCCGATTATTTCGATGCATACAGGATAGATCATATCCTTGGCTTCTTCCGTATATGGGAAATACCTCTCGATGCCGTACAGGGACTTTTGGGGCACTTTAACCCTGCATTACCCTACTGGGCAGAAGAGATCAGCAGAGCGGGCATACCATTCGATGAAGAAAGGATGGTGAAACCATTTATTCACGAAAACTTCCTTACAGATATATTTGGCGACTATACCGAAGAGGTTAAGAGTAATTATCTTGACATTTCAGGCTGGCAAAGATTTAAACTGAAGTCTTTTTGTGATACTCAGAGAAAAATAGCATTACTCTTTGATAATAAGATTGATAAGAAAGATAAAACTATCTGCGAAGGCTTATTATCACTTTGCGCAGAAGTACTATTCGTACGAGATCCTAATGATTTCAGCAGATTTCATCCACGAATAACAGCACAATACACTCACTCTTTCCTTTATCTTGATGATGGTGTCAAGAGTGCATTTAACAGGTTGTACGATGACTTTTATTTCAATCGTCA
>JAQUIZ010000021.1 GCA_028683355.1 Fermentimonas sp. | reverse complement strand
ATTCTTCTTCATAAAGAGACATCAAATACAACTGATTATTCCATAATTTATAATACACTGCAGAAAGACCCGAGTAACTCGGAGATTGATGCTATTAAACATATATACCGTCTGTTACGTAGTGCTGAACCTGCAGATGATTCCAGTGCACGTGATGTAATTAATAACCTGTTTTTCTCGGAAAAGAGATATGATTTAGGTGACGTAGGACGTTATAGGATAAATAAAAAACTCAATCTTAATATCGATGATGATATTCGTGTACTAACGAAAGAAGATATTATTGAGATTATAAAATTCCTAATCGAATTAATAAACTCAAAAGCGGTAGTAGATGATATTGACCACTTGAGCAACAGACGCGTAAGGACTGTTGGGGAACAGTTATATACTCAATTCGGTATAGGTTTAACCCGTATGGCACGTATTATCCGTGAAAGGATGAACGTGAGAGATAATGAGGTATTTACTCCTATCGATCTTATTAATGCGAAAACCATTTCTTCCGTGATTAATACATTCTTCGGAACGAATGCTTTATCGCAGTTTATGGACCAGACTAACCCTCTGGCCGAAATAACACATAAACGACGTTTATCGGCTCTGGGACCGGGTGGTTTATCACGTGAACGTGCAGGATTTGAAGTGCGTGACGTTCACTTCACTCACTATGGACGTCTTTGTCCGATTGAAACTCCTGAAGGTCCGAATATCGGACTAATATCATCACTCTGTGTATATGCAAAAATTAATGAACTCGGCTTCATTGAAACACCTTACCGAAAGGCTGATAATGGTGTTGTTAATATCAATAATGATGAGATCATTTATTTAGCAGCAGAAGAGGAAGAAGAAAAAATTATTGCACAGGGTAATGCTCCTCTGGATGAAAAAGGGAAGTTTATAAATCCTAGGGTTAAATCCAGACAGGATGCTGACTATCCGGTAGTTGCTCCTGAGGAGGTCGAACTTATGGACGTTTCTCCTATGCAGATTGCATCAATTGCCGCATCTCTTATTCCTTTCCTTGAACATGATGATGCAAACCGTGCATTGATGGGTTCAAACATGATGCGTCAGGCTGTACCACTTATACGTACTGAGTCTCCAATCGTTGGGACCGGTATTGAAGGTAATGTGATTAAAGACTCTAGATCTCAGATAGTATCTGAAGGTGACGGAGTTATTACATACGTTGATGCAACAACAATTAAGATTAAGTATGAAAGAAGCGAAGAGGAAGATTTCACCAGCTTCGAAGATTCAGAAAAGACTTATAATATACCAAAATTCCGCAAAACTAACCAGAATACAACAGTCGATCTTCGTCCAATTTGTAAGGTAGGTCAGAAAGTGAAAGAAGGAGAAATCCTTACTGAAGGCTATGCAACCGAAAATGGGGAACTGGCTCTGGGTAAAAACCTCAAAGTAGCATTCATGCCTTGGAAAGGTTATAACTTTGAAGATGCTATAGTACTTAATGAGAGAATGGTTAGTGATGATGTTTTCACTTCTGTACACGTTGAAGAATTCTCTCTTGAGGTTCGTGAAACCAAGAGGGGAATGGAAGAACTCACTTCGGATATTCCAAACGTAAGTGAAGAAGCAACCAAAGATCTTGACGAAAAAGGTATTGTAAGAGTAGGTGCCCGAATTAAGCCGGGTGACATTCTTATAGGTAAGATTACACCTAAAGGTGAATCTGACCCGTCGCCGGAAGAAAAACTGCTTCGTGCAATTTTTGGCGATAAGGCCGGAGATGTTAAAGATGCTTCACTTAAAGCCTCTCCTTCACTTAATGGAGTTGTTGTTAATACAAACCTATTCTCTAAAGCATCCAAAAAAGGTAAGACTAAACTTTCAAATAAAGCAATTCTTCCAAAACTTGATGAGGAATATGAAACAAAACTTGAAGAATTAAGAAAAATTCTGATTGACAAGCTTATAAAACTAACTGATGGCAAATCATCTGCCGGTGTTAAGGATTATACCAATATTGATATAGTTCCCAAGGGTGCTAAATTCACACCAAAGGTATTATCTGATATTGACTACCAGTCGGTTCAGTTAAATAAGTGGACCACAGACACTCACAAGAATAAACTTATCCGTGCAACTGTTATTAATTATCTGCGCAGGTTTAAAGAGCTTGATGCTGAACTTAAACGTAAACGTTTTGATTTGACCATTGGAGACGAATTACCATCAGGTATTATGCAAAGTGCCAAGGTATATGTAGCCAAAAAACGTAAAATCCAGGTTGGAGATAAAATGGCTGGTCGACACGGAAATAAAGGTATCGTTTCTAAGATTGTGCGAGAAGAAGATATGCCATTCTTAGCAGACGGAACCACAGTTGACATTGTTTTAAATCCTCTTGGTGTACCATCGCGTATGAACCTGGGGCAAATTTTTGAAACAGTTATGGGGTGGGCCGGAGATCAACTTGGTGTGAAGTTTTCTACACCGATATTTGATGGAGCTCAATTGGAAGACATGAATGTGTGGACTGAAAAAGCTGCTATACCTGCATATGGTAAATCTTATTTGTATGACGGTGGTACTGGCGAAAGATTTGATCAGCCGGCAACAGTAGGAGTAATTTACATGCTTAAGCTCGGTCATATGGTTGAAGATAAAATGCATGCACGTTCAATAGGACCATATTCACTTATTACGCAGCAACCGTTGGGTGGTAAAGCACAATTCGGTGGACAGCGATTTGGTGAGATGGAGGTGTGGGCACTTGAAGCATTCGGTGCTTCTCACATTCTTCAGGAGATTCTTACTGTTAAATCAGATGATGTTGTTGGTCGTTCCAAAGCCTACGAATCAATAGTTAAGGGTGAGGCAATGCCTCAGCCGGGTATACCTGAGTCACTCAATGTACTTATTCATGAGCTTCAGGGATTGGGACTAAACATCTCTCTTGATTAATATTCACCGGTTGATGATTAAGTCAGTTTTGGCATAATCATCTGCCGGAGATTCAAAATACAAAAATTATAACTCTTTATAAAGGTTATTATGGCATATAGAAAAGAGAATAAAATAAAGAGTAGCTTTTCAAAAATTACGATCAGTCTGGCTTCACCGGAAAAAGTTCTTGAAAACTCTTATGGCGAAGTTTTAAAACCGGAGACAATAAATTACCGTACTTACAAACCCGAGCGTGACGGATTATTCTGCGAACGTATTTTCGGACCTGTAAAAGACTATGAATGTCACTGCGGTAAATATAAAAGAATTAGGTATAAAGGTATTGTTTGTGATCGCTGCGGTGTAGAAGTTACTGAGAAAAAAGTACGTCGTGAGCGTACAGGACACATCCATCTGGTTGTTCCTGTAGCTCATATATGGTATTTCAGATCATTACCAAACAAAATTGGTTATCTGTTAGGTATACCTACAAAAAAGCTGGACACAATTATATATTATGAAAGATATGTTGTAATACAGCCGGGTATTCTTGAGGACAAAGTTGCAGAGAAAGATCTTCTGACAGAGGATGAGTATCTTGACTACCTGGACTCAATACCCAAGGAAAATCAATCTCTTGAAGATTCTGATCCTAATAAATTTATAGCTAAGATGGGTGCTGAAGCACTTTTGAGCTTGCTTGAAAGAATAAATCTTGACAAGCTGGCTAATCATCTTCGTCACAAAGCAAACACAGAGACATCTCAGCAACGTAAAAATGAAGCACTTAAGCAACTACAGGTAGTAGAAGCTTTCCGTGGATCAAAGAATATTAATAAGCCTGAGTGGATGATTATGAAAGTAATCCCCGTAATTCCACCAGATCTCAGGCCACTTGTACCTCTTGATGGAGGACGATTTGCTACTTCAGACCTTAATGACCTTTATAGAAGGGTTATCATTCGTAATAATCGTCTGAAAAGACTGATAGATATTAAGGCACCTGATGTAATTCTAAGAAACGAGAAGCGTATGCTTCAGGAATCGGTGGATTCTTTGTTTGATAACTCTCGTAAATCGAGTGCAATTAAGACAGAATCAAACCGTCCGTTGAAGTCACTTTCCGACAGCTTAAAAGGAAAACAGGGACGTTTCCGTCAGAACTTGCTTGGTAAACGTGTTGACTATTCAGCCCGTTCGGTAATTGTGGTTGGCCCAGAGCTTAAGATGCATGAATGCGGTCTTCCTAAAGACATGGCAGCTGAATTATACAAACCGTTTATTATCCGCAAGTTAATAGAAAGAGGAATTGTTAAAACAGTTAAATCAGCTAAAAAGATTGTTGACAGGAAAGAGCCAGTAGTATATGATATACTTGAATTTGTGATGAAAGGCCACCCGATTCTTCTGAACCGTGCCCCTACCCTTCACCGATTAGGTATTCAGGCATTCCAGCCAAAACTTATTGAAGGCAAGGCAATTCAGTTACACCCACTTGCTTGTACTGCTTTTAACGCGGACTTTGACGGTGACCAGATGGCTGTCCACCTTCCACTTGGAAATGAAGCTATACTTGAGGCTCAGCTACTGATGCTTGCTTCACATAATATTCTCAATCCGGCAAATGGAGCTCCAATTACAGTTCCTTCGCAGGATATGGTTCTCGGACTTTACTACATTACAAAAATACGTCCGGGTGCTAAAGGAGAAGGAATGCATTTCTATGGTGAAGAAGAAGCAATAATTGCATACAACGAAGGAGCTGTTGATATTCATGCTCTGGTAAAAGTAGTTGTTGATGATATAGATGAAGAAGGCAATCCGATTCGTAAGATGCACGAAACCACAGTAGGTCGTGTTATTACTAACGAAGCTATACCTAAAGAAGTAGGATATGTTAACGAGTTACTTTCTAAAAAATCACTTCGTGATATTATCGGTAAAGTAATCAAAACATGTGGAGTTGCCCGTACAGCCCAGTATCTTGATGATATCAAGGATCTCGGATATAAAATGGCATTCAAGGGAGGATTATCATTCAATCTTGAAGATGTGATTATACCGAAAGAGAAAGAGGCATTAATTCAGGAAGGTTATAATGAAGTAGAACAGATTCTGGATAACTACAATATGGGATTCATTACCTATAATGAACGTTATAACCAAATTATTGATACATGGACACATATTAACTCCAAGTTGTCAAATATCCTGATGAAACAACTTTCAGAGGATGACCAGGGATTTAACTCAGTATACATGATGCTTGATTCGGGAGCGCGTGGTTCGCGTGAACAGATCAGACAGTTATCAGGTATGCGTGGATTGATGGCTAAACCTCAAAAGAGCGGTGCAGAGGGAGCTCAGATTATTGAGAATCCAATTCTTGCTAACTTTAAGGAAGGCCTGTCAGTTCTTGAGTATTTCATTTCGACTCACGGTGCTCGTAAGGGTCTTGCCGATACAGCTCTTAAAACAGCTGACGCCGGTTACCTGACACGTCGTTTGGTTGACGTATCTCAGGATGTTATTGTAAATGAGGCTGACTGTGGTACTTTAAGAGGATTAACCGCAACAGCTATAAAGAATAACGAAGAAGTTATCGCTTCTCTTTACGAACGTATCCTTGGACGTGTGTCTGTACATGATGTTCAGCATCCTAACACTGGTGAAGTTCTTGTTAATTCAGGTGAAGAAATAACAGAGGAAATCGCTAAGAAGATTGAAGACTCTCCAATAGAAAGTGTTGAAATAAGATCAGTTCTTACATGTGAATCATCACACGGTGTATGTGCAAAATGTTATGGAAGAAACCTTGCTACCGGTCATATGGTTCAGAAAGGTGAAGCTGTTGGTGTTATCGCTGCTCAGTCAATTGGTGAGCCCGGTACACAGCTGACTCTTAGAACATTCCACGTCGGTGGTATTGCTTCTAACATTGCTGCAGAAAGTAGAATTATTGCTAAGTATGACGGTATTGTTGAGTTTGATGAACTACGCTTTGTAGAGACAACAGATTCAGAAGGTAACCCATACAAAATGGTAGTTAGCCGTTTGATGGAAATGAGAATTATTGATCCTAATACAAAAATTGTATTGGTTTCACATAACGTTCCTTACGGCTCTAAACTCTACTTCAACCAGAGTGATAAAATCAAAAAAGGAGACTTGATATGTGAATGGGACCCTTTCAATGCTGTAATTGTATCTGAGGCATCTGGTAAGATTCGCTTTGAAAACTTTACAGAGAACCTTACATATAAGGTTGAATCTGACGAACAGACCGGCTTGAAAGAAAAGGTTATCATTGAGTCAAGAGATAAAACAAAGGCACCATCTGCACATATCGTTGATGAAAATGATGATGTTTTACGTACATATACTCTTCCACTCGGTTCTCACATTGTTAAAAATGAGAACGATGACATTAAAGCAGGCGATACTTTAGTAAAAATACCACGTGCAGTTGGAAAAACAGGTGACATTACTGGTGGTTTGCCACGTGTAACTGAGCTTTTTGAAGCACGTAATCCTTCTAATCCTGCTGTAGTGACAGAGATTGATGGTGAGGTATCCTTTGGTAAGATCAAGAGAGGTAATCAGGAAATTTCAGTTACAACCAAAACTGGTGAAACTAAAAAATACATGGTTCCTCTTTCTAAGCAGATACTTGTTCAGGAAAACGACTATATCCGTGCAGGTATGCCACTGTCTGAAGGCGCAATAACGCCGGCCGACATCTTAGCAATTAAAGGGCCTACAGCAGTTCAGGAATATATCGTGAATGAAGTTCAGGATGTTTACCGTCTCCAGGGTGTTAAGATTAATGATAAACACTTTGAAGTTATAGTGCGTCAGATGATGCGCAAGGTAGAGGTAGTTGATCCGGGTGACACACGTTTCCTTGAGCAGCAACTTGTTGACAAACTTGACATTATGGAAGAAAACGATCGTACGTGGGGTAAGAAAGTAATTACTGATGCGGGCGATTCTCAAATATTTGAACCGGGTCAGATTGTTACTGTTCGTAAACTGCGTGACGAGAACAGTTCTCTAAAACGTCGTGATATGAAACTGGTGGAAGCACGTGATGCTGTTGCAGCAACAGCTAATCAGGTATTGCAAGGTATTACCCGTGCAGCGCTTCAAACTACAAGCTTTATGTCAGCAGCTTCGTTCCAGGAGACAACCAAAGTACTTAATGATGCAGCAATTCATGGTAAGACAGATACTTTGGATGGTCTTAAGGAGAATGTTATTGTTGGACATCTTATACCAGCAGGTACAGGACAAAGAGAGTTTGACAAACTTGTAGTCGGCTCACTTGAAGATTTTGAGAAACTGAACGCAAACAAGAGAAGTAATCTGTTCCAGGAAACAATTTCTGAGGAATAAATTATCTTATATATTTAAAAAACCCGGAGCTAATTATCAGTTCCGGGTTTTTTTATGATTATTGTTTAAGTGTCAAAATACAGATCTTATCAAAATGATTTATAACTACTATTGTCCTGTAGACTTTTTCAGATATTCATAAATAGCACTCTGAGCACGCACGGGAGGATTATCATTTTGTTTAAAAACATTATTCAGGTTTTCATCTACCCATACGGCACTTTTATTATCAGAAAGCTGTATCTTCAGAATAACTACAATCTGCTTCTTCAGTGATAATGTGTAGATTGGGAAAGCAACTTCGATACGCCTATGCAAATTACGTTGCATCCAATCGGCTGAAGTAAGATACACATTTTCTTCACCTTCATTGAAGAAGTACCAAACTCGTGCATGTTCAAGATACGCACCTACTATTCGGGTTATAGTAATATTTTCACTGTAAGGCTGATTAGGTATCAGGCAGCATATACCACGAACAATAAGATCTATTTTCACTCCCGCCTCGCTTGCACGATATAAAGCATCTATCATGCCCTTATCTTCCAAACTATTCATTTTAAGAATAATATACCCTATGCCTCCGTTTCTTACGTTTTCTATTTCTCGTTCTATCATACGATGAATCTCGGGAAGCATGTTGAACTGAGTTACCAGCAGGTGTTTAAAGTTACGCATATGAGGTTTGCCTTCCAGAACACGAAATACTTCATCAATTTCTTTGATAAACACTTTATTAGAAGTAAGTAAGCCCTTATCAGAATATATTCGTGCTGTTTTTTCATTAAAATTTCCTGTTCCAAGGTAAGCGTACCCTTTAATAGTATCATCAGGATCATTGCTTCGTTTGCGCACATAAGCCAACTTAGCATGAACTTTTAATCCGGGAAGACTATATATAATTTTTACACCTGCCTGCTGCATTAGTTCAGACGAAAGGTAATTATTTTCTTCATCAAAGCGAGCTTTAAGTTCCACAAATACCGTAACCTTTTTCCCATTCTTTGCTGCACTTATCAAGCTGTTGATTACAGCGGAATTCTCTGCAACCCGATATTGAGTAACTTTAATCTCAAGCACTTTAGGATCGAATGCAGCCTGTAAAAGAAATCTAAGAAGATAATCAAATGACTGATAAGGGAAATGCAATAAAACATCCTGTTTCCTTAAAACACGTAAAACAGAATTGTTTGACTCCAGTTCAGGGACCCTTAATGGCTGCGGCAACTTTTGTTTTAAAGGGCTTCCTACAGGATTGGGTAAATCTGCAAGATCTGACAAGTTAAGATAACGCCCCGAAGGAAGCAGCTCCTCTTCTTCAATTTCATATGCCTCACACAGATAATTAAGAAAATAGTCAGGCATATTCCTATCATATTGAAAACGTGTTACCGCTCCAATTTTACGTTTACGCACTTTTCTCAATATTTCTTCAGCAATATCTTTCTGATCTTCATCTTCTAGAGAAAAATCCGCATCACGAGAAATCTTTATACTAAAACAATCCACAATATCATAGCCGGGGAAAACACTTTTCATATTTGCTTTAATTACATCATCAATAAACATAATGTAATAATTACCGCCATGTGAAGGCAATTCGATAAACCGCGGAATCTTGGTATACGGAATTTTCATTATAGCGTAAGTGTAGTTAGTGGGATCATCTTCTATCTTCTTCTTCTTTTTTAGCAAACTGATAGTTTGATATATGCGGCCATCTTGAATAAATGAATGGATATCATCTTTTTGAATGATCATAGGCTGAAGATATGGAAATACCTCTTCATTGAAATATTTCTCTACATATCCCTTATGAAAAGCTTTAACATCATGGGTCTGATACAGTACAATACTATTCCTCTTTAACTCGGGAAGTATCATATTATTAAAAATATTATGATACTCTTTTTCCTGAGAAGTTACTTCTTTATTTATTTGTACAATAGTCTTCAGAGCCTCTTCAACTGATTCATCGCGCTTAATACTTTCAAGCAGTGAACTGTGATAACCGCTTACTCTGATTTTGTAGAATTCCTCGAGGTTTGAAGAATAAATCGACAAGAACTTTATACGTTCATAAACTGGTAACCGATCATCTTTAGCTTCAAGAAGCACACGGTAATTAAAAGACAGCCAGCTTATATCGCGTTTAAAATAAGAGTATTGATGATTTTCCATTGTAAAGGTGTTGTATGTATTAATTTAAACTCAAAAATACGAAGTTTGTTTGAATAAACGACATTTTGACAATATTTAGGCCTGAAAAATAATAGTGAAATATTGAATCGGGAACTTTGTTTTAAATAATTTATCTTTGTTGTCAAAAATAGATTTAAAATCAATATGAAAAAAATCGGACTCCTGTCTGACACCCACGGATATTGGGATGATAAATTTGAAGTGTATTTCAAAGAGTGTGATGAAGTATGGCATGCCGGTGATATCGGATCTATGGAAATTGCTGACAGGTTTGAGGAATTTATTACTTTCAGGGCAGTTTTCGGTAATATAGATGATTATAAAACACGTAATATTTACCCTGAAAAATTACGTTTTACATTAGAAGACGTTGATGTCATGATGACTCATATTGGTGGATATCCGGGTCATTACGATCCCTCTATACGCTCACAGATACATTCTAATCCACCTAAGCTCTTTATATCCGGGCACTCACACATACTTAAAGTTATGTATGATAAAAAACTTCAATGTCTCCATATGAATCCCGGTGCTGCAGGTATTTATGGATTTCATAAAGTACGTACAATTTTGCGGTTCATTCTGGACGAAGGAAATATCAGGGATTTGGAGGTTATTGAACTTAAGTGATAAAGAATAATAATTATTATTACTTAAACGGTATAGAGCTTTGGAAATACTGATAGTACAATACCGCCAATTCCAATTATCATAAATACTGTTCCAATTATTCTGTTAAGATATATCAGTCCATTTCGTCTGATTCTCTTTCTAAGATGAGAAACTAAAGTAGTAAGAGAAAACCACCATAGAATAGCAGCAGTTGTAAACCCTGCCATGCCTGCTAGAACTGCATGTAATCCTTGCTCAGCCGGATTAAAGTTGAATCTTGCATATAAGCCTATTAAAATAAGAACTATTGCAATATTTGAAAATGTCAGAAGAAAAGATGAAAGAAAATCCTTTATATATCTGGTCTCTTCAGGTATATATGACGACGTCCATTTTCTCAAAGGATTTGATTTGAAAACACCAATCCCAAAAAAGAACAGGATTATACTTCCGGCTATTTGTAATATCTTTTCATTCTCGGAAAGAAAATCAGAGATAAAACTCAATCCAATAATAGTAATCAGCGCATATGTGATATCTGATAGCATGGCACCTAAACCGCTTACAAAACCATGCCATCGGCCACGATTCAGCGTTCTCTGAATTGTAAGCATGTTTATCGGTCCCATCGGAGATGAAACAAGAAATCCTACTAATAAACCTTTTACAGCGGTCTCCAGCATATAATTATCACAGATTGTTAGTTTCCGGCAAAGATACTTCCAATATCAAAACAGACAAAATGATTATTCTATCTGATTATATCACTCTTTTTAGTAACTTTGTCTTTTAATTCTATATATAAATCGATCTAAAAACTGAGATATGATTTCTTTTTTCAAAACACCCTCAAAAAGTATAATAGCAGTTGAAACTGATCAAACATTCACTTCAGAAACACTGCGTAAACTTACATGGCTATTCGGTGAAGCTGAGTTGCTTGACACTGATAAATTAGAAGTGGCATTTATCGGACCACGCCGTGAAATGATTACTCCTTGGAGTACTTGTGCAGTTGAAATTACAAGAAATATGGGAATTGAGGGTATATCCCGAATCGAAGAATATACTCCATATTCAGAAAATGGTGATTCATATTTCGATCCTATGCTTCAACGCAAATATAAGCAGTTGGATCAGTCAATTTTTACGATCGACAGAAAGCCAGAGGATATAATCTATATAGATGACATAGAAGCCTATAATCAATCTGAAGGACTGGCCATGAGTATTGATGAGATCGACTATCTTAACAGTATTAGTGATAAGATTGGACGTAAGCTTACCGACAGCGAAGTATTCGGTTTCTCTCAAGTAAACTCTGAGCACTGCCGCCACAAGATCTTTAATGGAAAATTTATTATTGATGGTGAGGAAAAAGAGATGTCGCTCTTCCAGATGATAAAAAAGACCTCAGCCGTCAATCCAAATTCTCTTATTTCTGCTTATAAGGATAATGTTGCATTTATCCAAGGACCGACAATAGAACAGTTTGTGCCTGCTAGTGGTGATAAACCTGATTTTTTTATAACTAAAGAGATAGAGAGTGTTTTATCACTAAAAGCAGAAACTCATAACTTCCCCACAACGGTTGAACCTTTTAATGGAGCATCTACCGGAACCGGTGGTGAGATACGCGACAGGCTTGCCGGTGGTAAGGGGTCTTTACCCATTGCAGGTACAGCTGTTTATATGACTTCCTACCCTCGTCTTGAAGATGGACGCTCCTGGGAACAAAAACTATCTCCACGAAACTGGCTTTATCAAACACCTGAGCAGATACTTATAAAAGCATCCAACGGGGCTTCAGATTTTGGCAACAAATTTGGACAGCCATTGATTTGCGGTTCAGTACTTACATTCGAACATGAAGAGAACGATAAGAAATTTGGTTTCGATAAAGTAATTATGCTTGCCGGGGGTGTGGGATATGCCAATAAGCGTGATGCTAAAAAAGGTGACCCTGAAAAGGGAGATAAAATTGTAGTATTAGGTGGAGATAATTATAGGATTGGAATGGGCGGTGGCGCTGTATCATCAGTAAACACAGGTGAGTATTCCGAAGGAATTGAGCTTAATGCAATACAAAGGGCTAATCCCGAAATGCAAAAACGTGCATCAAATGTTATTCGTTCTCTTGCTGAGTCTGATGATAATCCGATAGTATCTATTCACGATCATGGTGCAGGCGGTCATCTGAACTGTCTGTCTGAAATAGTAGAAAGCACAGGTGGGGTTATTGAGATTAACAAACTGCCGATTGGTGATGAAACACTTTCTGCTAAAGAGATAATTGGCAATGAGAGTCAGGAGAGAATGGGTCTTCTGATGAATCAAAAAGATATTGAAAGAATAGAGCGTATTGCATCACGGGAACAGGCTCCGATTTATGTGGTGGGAGAAACTACCGGTGATATGAAGCTAACGTTCACACAATCTGATGGAGTAAATCCTATTGATATGGAGTTGGGTGATTTCTTTGGCAAAACACCTGAAACAGTGATGAATGATAGTACAATTATCGAGGATTACAGTGCTCCTGAATATGATATACAAAAACTGGAAGAGTATGTAGAGAATGTACTTAAACTTGAATCAGTGGCCTGCAAGGACTGGCTTACTAACAAAGTAGACAGATCAGTCAGTGGTAAAATAGCACGTCAGCAATGCCAGGGTGAAATACAGCTTCCTCTAAGTGATTGCGGAGCTGTAGCACTTGACTACAGAGGTCATGCCGGCATCGCAACCTCAATCGGACATGCACCTCAGGTAGCTATGATAGATCCGGCTGCCGGGTCTGTGATGGCCGTAGCAGAAGCTCTGACTAACATTGTATTTGCCCCTCTTTCAAAAGGTCTACAAAGCGTATCTCTAAGCGCTAACTGGATGTGGCCATGCCGAAATCAGGGTGAAGACGCCAGACTATACAAAGCAGTAGAAGCTTGTTCAGATTTTGTATGTGATTTGGGCATTAACATTCCTACCGGAAAGGACTCTCTATCGATGACACAGCAGTATGGGGATGAAAAGGTATACTCTCCAGGTACTGTAATTATTTCTGCAGCAGCAGAGGTGGAAAATATTCGTAAAATTGTATCACCTGTATTAGCATATATCAAAGGAACTTACATCTACTATATAGATTTCTCATTCGACACATTTAAACTTGGTGGCTCTGCATTTGCACAGACAATGAGTAAAATTGGAGACGAAGCTCCAAGTGTGACAGATGCTGAGTATTTCAAGAATGCTTTTGCGGCGGTACAGGAACTGGTTGACAGAGGCTTGATCCTGGCAGGACATGATGTTTCTGCAGGAGGTATGATTACTGCTATGCTTGAGATGTGTTTTGCTAACCCTAACGGGGGACTGGAAGCGCGACTTGATAAAATTCGTAATTCAGACGTTATAAAAATACTTTTTTCTGAGAATCCGGGTGTACTGATTCAGGTAAAACATCATCGCTTGGTTGAAAAGATTCTACAGGATTATGGTTTAGGATTTGCAATAGTAGCAAGGCCGATAGAGGATCGCAAACTGGTTATAGCCAAAGATGAATTCAATCAGGAGTTTGATATTGACAAATTACGTGATGTTTGGTATAACACATCTTATCTGCTTGACCAGAAACAAAGCAGTTCAAATCATGCAGACTTGAGATTCAGTAATTACAGCAAACAACCGCTCCAGTTTGACATTAAACCTGAATTTACAGGAAAAATGGAAGATATGGGACTGAATCCAAATCGTAAAGAAAAATCTGGTCTGACTGCTGCCATTATTCGTGAAAAGGGAACTAACGGTGAAAGAGAAATGGCATATTCATTGTTTCTTGCAGGGTTTGATGTAAAGGATGTACACATGACCGACCTTACCTCAGGAAGAGAAACCCTTGAAGATGTTCAAATGGCAGTATTCTGCGGTGGATTCTCAAATTCAGATGTACTTGGTTCAGCAAAAGGCTGGGCTGGTGGATTCAAATATAATGAGAAAGCTAAAACAGCACTTAGAAATTTCTTTTCGAGAGAAGACACCTTAAGTCTAGGTGTTTGCAACGGATGCCAGTTGTTAATGGAAATGGGACTCATATTCCCTGAACTTGGTGAACAGCACCCTAAAATGCAACCGAACTCTTCAAACAAATTCGAATCAACGTTTGTTAGTATTGAGATTCCGAAGAATGAATCTGTTATGTTAAAATCTCTGGAAGGAACTAAACTGGGTATTTGGGTTGCACATGGCGAGGGACGCTTCTCATTGCCTGAAGATGAGAAATATTATAATATTGCTGCAAAATACCTTTATGACGAGTATCCCGGTAATCCTAACGGTTCTGATTATTCTGCCGCTGCCGTATGCTCAAAAGATGGTCGACATTTAGCAATGATGCCTCATTTAGAAAGAACAATCTTCCCTTGGCAAAACGCTTATTATCCATTTGCTTACAGAAAACATGAAGTAACTCCATGGATGGAAGCTTTTGTTAATGCTAGAGAATGGCTATCAGCACGTTAAATTGTCATGACTATCAAAGTTGACTGTCAAGGTTTGCAATTATTGTGAATTTTATCTAACTTAGTAAAAAATAAAAAGTGGCTGAACCTATATTTGAGTGGGAGTTGAAAGTGCGCGATTATGAGTGTGATGTACAGGGTCATGTAAACAATGCCAATTATCAGCACTATTTTGAAGTAGCCCGGCATGAATTCCTTGAAAAATCAGGACTTAACTTTTACGATCTTCACCTGCAAGGTATTGATGCAGTTGTTTCGAGAGTGCAGATCAGATATAAAGTTCCACTTATTGGAATGGACAGATTTAAATGTACCATTACACGACTGGAGAAAGTGAACGTGAAGTACATTTTTCATCAGGAGATAATTAGAATACCCGATAATGTCCTTTGTGCAAAAGCAAAAATTGAGGTCGTTAATGTTGTTGAAGGCAAACTTTCTGAACCGTATATTTTCGACAAAGCATTTGCAGGTTTTATATAACTGAACAAAAGCGTTGTCATAAACTTAGATGAGGAATCGTAATTGTTCACATATAATTAATAACTGACAACAAGAAATTGACAAATAAATCGTTATACCAGATAGCACTCACACAAATTAAAGGTGTGGGTGTTACTCATGCCCGTAATTTAATGGAGTTTATGGGTGATGAAGAGGAGGTCTTTAAAGGTAACATATCAAAACTAGAAGCAATCCCGCGTATATCAAAACGACTAATTTCAGAAATACGCAATCCCGAGGTATTAAGAAAGGCTGAAAAAGAGTTAGAATTCGTAACTAAGAATAATCTGCATCTGATCTTCTTTACTGATGAGAAATATCCACAGAGACTAACTAATTGTGTCGATGCTCCTATACTTATGTATGCAAAAGGCGATGTGGATTTTAATCGTGAAAAAGCTATCAGTATTGTTGGAACACGTAATTCCACCAGATATGGAAATGATTTCTGCAGAGAGTTTATAAAAGATATTTCAGTCAGGTTTCCTGAAGTTCAGATTATTAGCGGCTTAGCATACGGTATTGATATTTGTGCTCACAGAGCAGCTTTAGAAAATGGATTATCAACCGTGGCTGTTCTGGGACACGGTTTGGATCGCATATATCCGTATGTTCATCGACAGACTGCAATTGAATTAACAACAACCGGAGCACTTCTAACAGAATATCCAAGTGAAACTAATCCCGATGGTCATAACTTTGTAAGGCGAAACCGGATTGTAGCCGGAATGACTGATGCTACAATAGTAATAGAATCCGGGCCCAAAGGGGGCTCTCTCATAACAGCAGACATTGCCAATTCATATTTCAGAGAGGTTTTCGCACTACCGGGACGTATACACGATAAAATGTCGTATGGATGTAATAAGCTGATTTCAGGAAATAAAGCAATTTTACTTCAGAATACCGAGAGTTTCATTTCCCAAATGGGATGGGAGGTGGAAGAGAAAAAGATTTTACCAAGGCAGACTGAATTATTTCATGATATGACGCCTGATGAAGAAAATGTATATAATTCACTTAAAGAGGAAAGCCCCAAACAGGTAAATAATTTGGCAATAGAATTAAATGTTCCGCTTTCAGAGCTTTTAATGACACTATTAGAGCTAGAGATGAAAAATCTTGTAACTGCTCTTCCGGGAGGTATGTATAAGATAATATGATTATTTTTTATATCTTTGATAGAGTAAAAAAACAGTATATTATGATTCCCTTAAAGTAAAAACTGAAAGTGTAACAACCAGTTTGAAGGCATAAAAGATTATACTTAGAATTAAAGAACAGTTTTAATTATAAATAAACAAAAGGATAGAGTTATGGCTGAAGAAAAAGAAAACAAGAGCAACAAGAACACAGAGAAGATAAATGAAAAAAACAGTGAGAAACTGAAGGCTCTGCGTGCAGCAATGGATAAGATTGAGAAAACTTACGGCAAAGGCTCTATTATGAAAATGGGAGATGAGAAAGTGGAAGATATTCCAGTTATCTCATCCGGCTCAATCGGTCTCAATGTAGCACTTGGAGTTGGAGGTTATCCAAAAGGCAGAGTTATTGAAATTTACGGCCCGGAATCTTCAGGTAAAACCACACTCGCCATTCATGCTATTGCTGAGGCTCAAAAAGCAGGAGGTGTAGCTGCTTTTATCGATGCAGAAAATGCTTTTGATCGTTTTTATGCAGAGAAACTTGGAGCTAACACAGATGAACTTCTTATTTCTCAACCTAGCAGTGGAGAAGAGGCTCTTGAGATTGCAGAACATCTAATTCGTTCAGCTGCAGTAGATATTATAGTTATTGACTCAGTAGCAGCACTAACCCCCAGAAAAGAGTTAGAAGGTGAAATGGGAGATGCCAGCGTTGGTCTGCAGGCACGTCTAATGTCACAAGCTTTACGTAAGCTTACATCAGCAATTAGTAAAACCAACACTACCTGTATTTTTATCAATCAGTTACGAGAGAAAATTGGCGTGATGTTCGGTAACCCCGAAACAACCACAGGTGGTAACGCACTGAAATTTTACTCCTCTGTACGTTTGGATATACGTGGTAACGGCACCCCACTAAAAGATGGTGATGTTCAAATAGGCAGACCAACACGAGTGAGAGTAGTCAAAAATAAAGTTGCTCCTCCTTTCAGGAAAGCCGAATTTGATATTATGTATGGTGAAGGTATTTCAAAAACAGGAGAGATAATTGATATAGGTGCAGAATTAGACATCATCAAGAAGAGTGGATCTTGGTATAGTTACAAAGACACAAAACTCGGACAGGGACGTGATGCCGCCAAAATTGCCGTAAGAGACAATCCTGAGCTTGCCGAAGAGATTGAAGGATTAATCTATGAAGCATTAAAAGAACTAAAATAACAAGTCTGAATAGTCTGGATTAAATTACACAAAAGAGGTTTTCATAAGGAAACCTCTTTTTTTGGCTTCGACTTTACATTTTTTCATTAAAACAACCACTACGTCCTTATTAATTCACCATTATTCAAATTCTTTTACTTTTTCTTGAACACCTTTACTCCAGTATTGTTATAATTTTCCTTTTGGTGAAATCAATTTAAATAGTATCAGCCGATATGCATAATCACAGGAATTTAACTCAAACAGAAATTGAAACTCTTTTACTGAACGGTTCGGTTTGTAATGATTGGGGTCAGGTACTTGTCAAAGATGGTTTCAACCCGCAGTATATAAAGAATACGAAATTTTCAGGAACTATTAAGCTGGGTACATTTGAAAAGGAATTTACTCTACCGGGTGGACTTAAAAAGCACTCAGGGATATTCAATGCCGTTCTACATAACTGCACAGTTGGAGATAATGTATTGATAGAGAACATACAGAACTACATTGCAAACTATCTAATAGGTGATAACTGTTTCATCCAGAATGTGGATGTAATATTAGTAGACGGTAAAACCTCATTTGGCAATGGCGTTAAGGTTAATGTTCTCAACGAAACCGGGGGTCGCGAAGTTCATATAAATGATAAACTGTCAGCTCATTTTGCTTACATTTATTCTCTCTACAGGCATCGTCCCAAACTAATAGAGAGAATGAAAGCAATTTCCGACAATTACTGTGAAATGCATTCATCTGATATCGGAATAATCGGAAATGATTGTAAGATTCTGAATGTCGGGTATATTAAAAATGTAAGAATAGGCCCATTTTGCAATATTACCGGATCTATGAAACTTAAGAACGGGAGCATAAACAGCAACGAATATGCACCCGTTTACATTGGTCGTAATGTAATTGCTGAAGATTTTATAGTATCATCCGGATCCAGAATTGCAGGAGGTTCATTTATAACTCGCTGTTTCGTAGGACAAGCATGCTATATCGATCATGGATATTCAGCTTCAGACTCACTATTTTTTAGCAACTGTCACGGAGAAAATGGAGAAGCATGCGCACTTTTTGCGGGACCATTTACCGTTACTCATCACAAATCCACTCTACTTATAGCAGGAATGTTCTCTTTTATGAATGCCGGCTCAGGTTCTAATCAGAGTAATCACATGTATAAGCTGGGGCCAATACATCAGGGTATAATTGAGAGAGGAGCAAAGACTACCAGTAATTCATATATCTTATGGCCGTCAAAAGTTGGCGCATTCTCCCTTATAATGGGTCGACACTCCCAACATTCTGATACATCTAACCTCCCTTTCTCCTATTTGATTGAAAAACACAATAGTACATATATTTCTCCGGGGATTAATCTCAGAAGTGTGGGAACCATACGCGATGCCAAAAAGTGGCCGGAAAGGGATATGAGAAAAGATCCAAACAAACTTGACTGCATAAACTTCAATCTATTAAGTCCTTATACAATCCAGAAGGTCTTTGCAGGTATTAAAATACTTAAGAACCTTCAGTATACTACGGGTGAAACCTCAGAAATATACACTTATCAAAGCTGTATTATTCAAAATCACTCATTAAAAAGAGGGTTACAATTGTATGAAATAATAATTCATAAGTTTCTGGGCAACTCCATTATCAAGAGATTAGAAAACACAAAATTCAAAAATAATTATGAAATCAGAGAGAGACTTAAACCTGACACATCAATAGGATTGGGAGAATGGGTGGATCTTTCGGGTTTAATAGCTCCCAAGTCGGAAATAGATACCCTTCTTGACAAGATTGAGTCGGGCGATATTACAAAGCTTAAAGATATTAATAACGTGTTGCACAAACTTCATGAAGATTATTATGTGAATGAGTGGACATGGGCATGGGACAAAATTCAATACTTTTATAAATTAGATGCTGATAAAATTACAGCAGAGGATGTCATAAAAATAGTGGAGAAGTGGAAAGAGTCGGTGATCGGTCTTGATGAAATGATTTATCAGGACGCAAAAAAAGAGTTTTCATTGTCTTTTAAAACAGGTTTTGGTGCTGATGGTAATATTCAGGACAGAGCTATGGATTTTGAATATGTAAGAGGAGCATTTGACAAAAATCTGTTTGTCAGAACCACTCTTAAGCATATTGAAGACAAAAAAGCTTTAGGCAATGAACTGATTGAAAGAATAGGGAATATAAAATAAATTCGTATACTTGTATAAAAAACAACTAAAAATGACTGAAAGAACAATAGAACTAATCAGACAGTTCAATCCCAAACCTGTAGATATCCCATTGAATAAATGCGAGCTTGAGGAAGTCGTTGAAACTTTGTACACATCAATGTTCCCTGTTTGTGAATGCGATAATTCGCCCAACTTTCGGGATGAATTGATGGATGCTGCGGAGAAACTGCATCGAAATATTAAAGGCAGGACGAATACGGAAACAGCTGATCAGATTTTGGAGTCGTTTATGGAAAGTTTGCCTGACATAAGACAGCGACTTTATGAAGATGCTAATTGTTATGTACAGTCGGATCCTGCCGCTAAATCACTTGAAGAAGTTATATTAACATATCCTGGTTTTTTTGCACTAAGTATTCACCGCATAGCACATAAGCTACACGAGCTTGGGCTGCCATTAATTGCCAGACACTTTTCAGAATATGCACATTCAAAAGTAGGTATAGATATACATCCTGCAGCAAAAATAGGTAAGAATCTGTTTATGGATCATGGCACAGGTATAGTGATAGGTGAAACAACCGAAATAGGTGATAATGTGAAAATTTACCAAGGAGTTACATTAGGCGCCCTCTTTGTAGAAAAGAAGTTGTCAGATGTCAAACGTCATCCCACAGTAGAAAACAATGTTGTTATATATGCCAATGCTACAATATTGGGTGGAAAAACAATTATTGGGCACGATTCAACAATAGGTGGTGGATCATGGCTCACTCAAAGTGTTATCCCCTATTCGCTGGTATACAACTCAGTGGATGTAAAAATACGAACAGTTAAGAGTTTTGTAGAACCTCACGATTTTGTGATATAATACTAAATATTATTTTTATCTTATTACTCATCATTTACACAGATTACCATTTCGGGGAATCATTTATGGTAAAAAGAACCGCACAATAACATTAAAAACAGTTCAGTTATGAAATACAATAACATTTTAGAAACAGTTGGAAATACACCTCATATACGATTAAGCAAAATGTTCCCTAACCATGAGGTATGGATAAAACTAGAAAAACAAAATCCTGCGGGCAGTATAAAAGATCGTATAGCAATATCAATGATCGAGGATGCCGAAAAGCTTGGAGTGATAAAGCCTGGTGACACAATTATTGAACCAACATCAGGCAATACAGGTGTGGGACTTGCATTTACAGGTGCTGTCAAAGGTTACAAAGTGATAATAGTAATGCCTGAATCCATGTCTGTTGAGAGAAGACAGCTTATCAGTTTATATGGTGCAGAACTTGTTCTTACCCCACGTGAAAAAGGGATGAAAGGAGCTATTGAAAAAGCAACTGAACTACAGAATGATATTTCCGGTTCATGGATCCCCCAGCAGTTTCAGAATTTGTCAAATCCTCAGATACATGCTAAAACAACAGCTCAGGAAATTATTAGTGATTTCCCTGAAGGTATTGATTATCTGATTACAGGAATAGGTACAGGTGGCCATATTACGGGTGTCGGACGTGAACTTAAAAAGAAATTCAGTGATATACAAGTAATTGGAGTAGAGCCGACAGACTCACCAATAATATCAGAGGGGAGATCGGGACCACATGCAATTCAGGGTATAGGAGCAGGATTTATACCTGACACACTGGATGTTAATATTTTGGATGATATAATTAAAGTAACCAAAGATGAAGCTTATGAATGCGCCCGGTTACTGGCAAGAGAAGAGGGAATACTTGGAGGAATATCCACAGGTGCATCTATTGCTGCAGTAGTTAAAAAGACCGGCGATTTAAAGGGAAATAAGCGAATAATAACTTTCAACTATGATACGGGAGAGCGATATCTTTCCTTGGAGGGATTGTTTAAATAATTAATTATCAATTATTCAAAGTAATATTTCGGATAATTTGATGATTCGAAAATTAAGAAGAGTAATTATTCAAATCGCAAGTTCAGATTCCGAAACCTCCTCAAGTACTGCTACAGCACTCTCAACAGTTTTAATATTATCAATTAATAGTGATCTCTTATTACCCGTTTCCCGCAATTTACAACTGCGCGGATGACTCTGAACATAATTCAGGAGTTTTCCGAAAGCGGGAGACTGGTAGTATGGTGATTCGGTATCCGAAACAAGATTAAGAGACATCTTACTATTCTTAAGTACTATCTTTTCAATTCCAAGAGGTCTGGCAAGACGTCTAAGGCGCACTATACGGATAAGCTCCTTACCTTGCTGGGGCAACTTTCCAAACCTATCCTCCATCTTTTCTGTGAAATCAAGTATCTCCGTTTCAGTTTGCATGTTATCCAGCTCACGGTAAATTGCTACCCTTTCAGCATCATTGGGTATATACATAACAGGAAACATAAGCT
The DNA here is from genome assembly GCA_028683355.1 of Fermentimonas sp. GTDB lineage: Bacteria > Bacteroidota > Bacteroidia > Bacteroidales > Dysgonomonadaceae > Proteiniphilum. The sequence goes on along the minus strand of JAQUIZ010000021.1, from coordinate 8,683 downwards.
CCAGGTCGCTTTCTACATAAACATCCTCAACAAAATCCTCAACTTTTGCCTTTTCATCAAGTTCCTCTTTATAAAGATCTGAAAATTCGTCTTTTCTCAACTCCTGAACAGCCTCAGTAAGAATCTTCCTGTATGTTTCATAACCCAGATCAGCAATAAAACCACTCTGCTCTGCTCCCAGCAGATTTCCCGCACCTCTAATATCCAGATCCTGCATGGCAATGTGCAGACCGCTCCCTAGTTCTGCAAAACTCTCTATAGCCTGCAATCTTCTACGAGAATCAGCACTTAATGTGTACAGTGGCGGGGCAAGCAGATAACAGAAAGCCTTACGGTTGCTCCTTCCCACCCTACCACGCAACTGATGCAGATCACTCAGTCCAAAATTCTGAGCATCAATAACTATTATAGTATTCACATTTGGCATATCTATACCCGATTCAATAATGGTGGTTGCGATAAGAATATCCTGTTCCTGGTTCATGAAATCCGAGATAACACCCTCAAGCTTTTTAGGATCCATTTGACCATGACCCACAGCAATTCGCACATCTCCGATCTCTCTTTTTAAAAGCTCAGCTAATTCATAGATATTTTGGATACGGTTATTAACAATAAATACCTGACCGTTGCGACTCATCTCAAAATTTATTGCATCACGAATAATCTCCATATCAAAAGTATGTACCTCTGTCTGTATAGGATATCGGTTGGGTGGCGGGGTGCTTATAGTCGACAAGTCACGCGATCCCATAAGCGAAAACTGCAGTGTACGAGGTATTGGAGTAGCAGTCATAGTTAGTGTATCAACATTAACCTTTAGCTGCTTAAGCTTCTCTTTTACAGATACACCAAATTTCTGCTCCTCATCAATCACGAGCAATCCCAGATCTTTAAATTTAACATCTTTACTGACAAGTCGGTGAGTACCAATTAGAATATCTATCTTTCCCTCCTCAAGATCACTGAGTATATCTTTTTGCTCTTTCGATGTTCTTGCTCTGCTTACATAATCAACCCTTACAGGGAAATTCTCAAGTCTGTCCTTAAAGGTGTGATAGTGCTGAGTTGCAAGTACAGTTGTAGGGACGAGCACTGCAGTCTGCTTACCATCTGTTGCAGCTTTAAAAGCTGCCCTGATTGCAATTTCAGTCTTACCAAAACCCACATCACCACAAATCAGACGGTCCATAGGCTGCTCACTCTGCATGTCTGACTTCACATCACGTGTAGCCTTTACCTGATCAGGAGTATCTTCATACATAAAAGAAGCCTCAAGTTCAGTTTGCATGTAAGTATCCTTAGAGAATGCAAAACCTTTCTCTTGCTGTCTTTCTGCATAAAGCTTAATCAGATCTCGTGCTATATCTTTTATCTTCGACTTAGTTTTCGCCTTAACCCTTTCCCATGCACCGCTGCCAAGCTTATTAAGTTTAGGTGATTCACCCTCCTTACCCTTATATTTTGACACTTTATGCAATGCATGAATTGAAACAAAAACAGAATCATTATTCAGATAACTAATCTTAATCACCTCTTGAACTTTGTCTCCAATGGGTAGTCGCACAAGCCCTGAAAACCTGCCAATCCCATGGTCCATATGTACTACATAATCACCCGGCTGTAGTTGATTAATCTCTTTCAGTGTAATTGCAACCTTACCCGAACGGGCCCTGTCAGACTTCAGACTATACTTGTGAAATCTGTCAAATATCTGATGATCTGTAAAGCAGCATATTTTAAGAGTATTTTCTGTGAAGCCCTCGTGTAGCGTTTTGTTAACTGGGATAAAAGGAATCGAGTCGTTTCGGTCCTCAAAAATATGAAAAAGACGTTTCTGCTGTTTCTCGCTGTCACTTAAAATGTAAATTGTATATCCGTCATCCAGATACTGATGCAGTGAGTCGGTCAACAGGTCAAAATTCTTATGATACAGTGGTTGAACAGAGGTGTTAAAACTTATTACAGCATCAGGAGTATCCTGCATTTTAGTATCAAAACGAATCTGTTTGAATGATTTGACAGACGAAATAAATTCCTCTTTTGTTAGCAGGTCAGCCTTTACACACTTTACATCTTTCGGATCTAAATCGATATGAAGATCATCCTCGTTTAATGATTCAACGCGACTGACAATCCACCGGATATCATCAATTCCTATAATAGAAGATGCTGGCAGCGAGTTTAACAACGAAGAGTTTTTATTACTGTTTCTACCGAACTCAGGAACAATTCGTATAGTATTGAATTTCTCTTTAGAGAGCTGTGTCTCCATGTCAAAATTACGAATAGTCTCCACCTCATCACCAAAAAAATCTATTCTGAAAGGGTATTCTGATGAAAATGAAAAAACATCCAGAATACTTCCTCTTTGTGCATATTGTCCAGGCTCATAAACATAATCCACATACTGAAAACCGTAATCATCAAGTACCTCACTAACGAATGAAGAGTCAACCTGTTCACCTACTGATATTGTCAATATCTGTTCCCGTAAGTGTTCACCTGATACTGTCTTTTCTGCAACAGCATCCGGATAACTCACAATAATCAATGACTTATCATCCTCCTGCAACCTGCTCAAAGTTTCTGTACGAAGAATCTCATTAGCAGCATCAAGCTGACCAAATTTTGCTGCACGTTTGTAAGCAGAAGGAAAAAAAAGAACCTCCCTGGAACCCATCACCTGCGTCAGGTCATGATAAAAATAACCTGCCGATTCGGCATCATTAAGTATATATAAGTATGTTCCTGAGCTTTTTTTAAAAAGTGCTGAAGAAAACATTGCACGTGAAGATCCAAGCAAACCCTTAACCGATAATACATCTGCTTTTTTCAGTATTGAGTCTGCCGCTGCTACTTCAGGCAGTTTTTCAAATAACTGCTGTAGTTCTGTAATGTCCAAAGTTTTAACCATTAGTATGAAAGTACAAAGGTAGATTTTTTTTTCTTATCTTTGTAACGACAAGAATATATAATATATTATGCAAAAAGAGACCAAATTCACACCTGATTTTATTTTTGAAAGCAGCTGGGAAGTATGTAATAAGGTTGGAGGAATATACACAGTCCTCTCTACACGTGCAAATTCTCTACAAAAGATCCATAATGATCAGGTCTTTTTTATTGGACCTGATGTATGGACAGAGCAGGAAAGCCCATGGTTTAAAGCCGATGAGGATCTGTATACTGAATGGCGTGAGCATGCTTTTAAAAGTCAAAACCTCGAAATACGAGCCGGAAGATGGGATGTACCCGGTGAACCAATAGTTTTTCTTGTTAAGTTTGAACAGTTCCTTAGCCGCCAGAACGAACTTTATGCGAGAATGTGGCAGGATTATGGAGTAGATTCTCTCGCTGCCTATGGCGATTATCATGAATCTACAATGTTTGCCTATGCCACAGGTATGCTTATAGAGAACTTTTACAGGTTTCACCACTTAGAGTCATTCAACGTAATTGCCCATTTCAACGAGTGGATGCTTGGTGCAGGTGCACTTTATATCAAGAAATTTGTGCCAAAAATTGCCACAATGTTTACAACTCATGCAACCTCAATTGGTCGTTCAATTGCCGGTAATAATCTTCCATTATATGGTCACCTTCACGAGTATAACGGCGATCAAATGGCACGAGAACTAAACATGTCGGCTAAGCATTCCATCGAAAAGAAAGCTGCTTTGAATGTAGATTGTTTCACCACAGTAAGTGATATTACAGCCGAGGAGTGTGCACAGTTCCTGCAACGCCGGCCCGATGTTGTAACGCCAAATGGTTTTGAAAAAGATTTTATTCCAAAGGGTCTTGCATATAACAGGAAACATAAAAACGCACGAAAAATACTACTAAATGTTGCTGAAAAGACACTGGGACACTCAGTTCAAAGAGATGCCCTATTAGTTGGGATCAGTGGCAGATATGAGTACAAAAATAAAGGAATTGATCTGTTTATTGATTCACTGAAGCATTTGCAGACAATGAAAGAGCTAACTCGCGATGTTATCGGTTTTATTATGGTACCTGCCTGGATTAAAGGTCCACGCAAAGATCTGCAATCACTTATAACTGATGTGTCAAAAAATGGCAAGCCGTCTAAAAAAGGTAAATCAGAATGCCCCTTTGTAACCCATGAACTTATGGAACCGCAACATGACAGTGTTGTTAATCACATCAAGCACGCAGGTTTCTGCAATGAACCTAACGACAGGGTAAAAATAATTTTTGTACCATCCTACCTGAATGGAGATGATGGTATTTTCAATCATGATTATTACGACCTGCTCATTGGTCTGGATATGTCAGTATTTCCTTCCTACTACGAACCTTGGGGATATACACCACACGAGAGCGTGGCATTCTCGATTCCTACTATAACCACTACACTTTCGGGATTTGGTGTTTGGGCCAAGAAAAAAGGAGATCGCAAACCGGGACTCAGTGATGGTATTGAGGTAGTTTACCGTAATGATGATAACTACTCTGAAGTTTGTGAAGAGATAGCATCCATTATATATGATTACTCGCTAAAAAGCGGTGAACAGATATCAATATTAAAAGAGAGTGCTTCGGAACTATCCAACAGGGCTGATTGGGCTCATTTTATAAAATATTACCATGAAGCATATGGCAAAGCATTGCATAATTCGTTTATAAGATTATCCAAACCTTATAAACTAAATTCAGATTAAAGAATTATCTTTGTTATATTCTATTCTTATAATTAACTGGTTATCACAAGATATCAGAAACAAATAATTTAAAACAACAACAATGATTATAAAATCAAATTATTCAAATAATCCGGTTTGGAGAGATATTCATGTACATGCGATACTCCCTCCCGAGCTGCAACCATTAGAAGAGATTGCTCATAATCTCTGGTGGGTCTGGAACGAAGAAGTAAAGGCCATATTAGAGACTATGGTTCCCGAAGAGTGGGAAAAAAGTGACAAGAATCCGGTGGTCATGTTGCAAAACCTCAAATCGGATGTAACAGAAAGATTAGTTAAAGATAAAGAGCTGGTTGAACGCATTCAACGTGTATACACCCAGTTTCAGGAGTATATGAATGTTCCATATAATACTGAAAGACCAAGTATTGCCTATTTCAGTATGGAGTATGGATTATCTCACGTTTTGAAAATATATTCCGGGGGTTTAGGCGTCCTTGCAGGTGACTACCTCAAAGAAGCAAGCGACAGTCGGGTCAACATGACTGCAGTTGGCTTTCTATATAAATATGGTTACTTCACACAAAGTCTATCAGTAGACGGACAACAGATAGCAAACTACGAATCACAGAATTTCGGCAACCTGCCTATCAGTCAGGTCATGAATGATGATAACTCTCCGATGATACTGGAGGTTCCTTTTCATGACAGGATAATATATTCATACATATGGAAGGTGTCAGTTGGTCGTATAAATCTTTATCTAATGGATACAGATTTAGACCATAATAGTCCGTATGACCGCTCAACCACTCACCAGCTTTATGGAGGGGACTGGGAAAACCGCATGAAACAGGAGTACCTCCTGGGAATCGGTGGAATCCTTCTTCTCAAGAAACTTGGCATTAAAAAAGATGTTTATCATATGAACGAGGGACACGCTGCCTTTATAAATGTACAGCGTCTTCGCGATTATGTAGTGGAAGAAAAGCTTCCTTTCAACCTGGCCCTCGAGATCGTACGTGCTTCGTCTTTATATACAGTTCACACGCCGGTGCCGGCCGGTCACGACTATTTCGATGAAGCACTTATTGGTAAATACATGACACCAATAATTCATAAGATTGGTATTCCATGGCAACAATTCATGGATATGGGTCGTTCGAACCCCGGCACAAACGAAAAATTCTCAATGAGTGTATTTGCACTTAATACAGCTCAGGAGGCAAATGGTGTAAGTAAACTGCATGGCATTGTTTCTCAAAAGATGTTCCAGCCGGTATGGAGCGGCTTCTTTCCTGAAGAGCTGCATGTGGGATACGTTACCAATGGTGTACACTTACCAACCTGGGCTACCTCAAGTGTAAAAGAACTTTATTCAAAACATTTCGGGCCGAACTTCTTTGAGGACCAGTCAAACAGTGATTTGTGGAACAATATATGGAATGTAAGTGATGATGAACTATGGGCACTACGCTCACATCTTAAACAAAAGCTGGTAGATTATATCCAGACAGAGTTTAAGGATGGGTGGCTCAAGAATCAAGCCGATCCTTCAAGAATAATGAACATACTCAAAGAGGTAAACCCCAACGCACTGATTATAGGCTTCTCCAGAAGGTTTGCAACATACAAGCGTGCCCACTTATTGTTTACTGATCTTGATAGATTGGCAAGAATTGTAAATAATCCAAAACATCCTGTTCAGTTTATTTTTGCAGGTAAAGCACACCCTGCAGATGGTGGCGGACAGGGTTTAATTAAGCAGATCGTTGAAATCTCAAGGCGTCCGGAGTTTCTCGGTAAGATCATATTCCTTGAGAATTATGATATGAGACTGGCAAAAAGACTGGTTTCAGGAGTTGACATCTGGCTAAATACCCCTACCCGTGCACAGGAGGCATCAGGAACATCAGGTGAAAAGGCCGAAATGAATGGTGTACTTAACCTGTCTGTTCTCGACGGCTGGTGGTATGAAGGCTATAAAGAAGGTGCAGGCTGGGCTCTTACAGAAAAAAGAACTTACGACAACCAGGAGTATCAGGATGAGCTTGATGCATCTACTATATACTCCTTGCTAGAGAATGAGATTATACCTCTCTACTATGCCCGCAACAGCAATGGCTATTCTCATGAATGGGTACAATTCATCAAGAAATCAATGGCGTTGATAGCTCCAAAATGTACTACTAAGAGAATGATGGATGATTATTTCGATCGTTTCTATAATAAGCTTGCAGAGCGTTCAAAGGTTCTGCGTGCTAACAATTATGCCAAAGCAAAAGAGATAGTTGCATGGAAAGAGAATACCGCATTAAACTGGGATTCATTTGAGGTTACGAAGATTGAGTTTAATCCGAATCAGAAAATGAATATCAATAATGTAAGTGACGAAGTGTATGGTAAGGTAGTCATTGACAGAAAAGATCTGAAATGCGATCTTGCTGTTGAGTGTGTAGTTGTTGATATCGACCCAATGAGTAAGGATCCACAGTTTGTGGAGTCTTATGAATTTGATCTGGTGAGGACTGAAGGTAATCTGCTCTATTTTGAAACCAACAAAGCGCTCAACGATCCGGGAACACATCATTACGGACTCCGTGTTTATCCAATAAACTCTGATCTGCCCCATAGAATGGACTTCGCATACATGAGATGGATTTAATAACTAATCCGATAATATATCGTAAAAAGCGTCTCCCTGCTGAGAGACGCTTTTTTTTCGGATAAACCGTACTATAAGAGTATTATTGAATTGATTAATAAAGATTGTGCTTTGCTATAAAATTAAAAGGTAGAGGTCAGATAGCATCCAATAATCTGCTTTTATGCGGTGAGTTTCCGAATCTTTTACTATATAAATTCACCAGATGTGATACGCTTTTGAATTCATACATCTTGGCTATTTCTGTAATGCTCATGTCAGAATTAAGTACGAGCGACTGAATCTCCTCCATCTTGCGGTCTAACATCCACTGATAAGGAGTTTGTCCGAAGCTCTTCTTAAAATGGCGTGTAAATGTTCTAACACAGTCATATTGACACAACTCTGCTAATTCAGTTACATTCCTTGTAGACATATAGTTCCTAAGAACCTTATCTTCAAATGACTTTGATTTTGTTGAGTGAGGAATAAGTTTAACAAGCACTATTTCCTTATCAGAGTTAGAGTTAACCTTACTGGTCATTCCGTCCGAAAATGTAAATGTGCAAGACTCAACATCTGTCAGTAAGTACTTACGTACATTATCTCTAGTTTTATTTCCTGTGTCCATATTTTCCCTTGTAAATTGTTCCTGTATAAGTTATATCTCCTAATGTTATACGAACTCTGTATTCGTCTGCGCCAAGGCCTGAAAGACTTACTACACCAACACCATTATTAAATACATCAAAGAATGATGATGTTGCACCTTTTGACCCATAGATTTCCACGAATACCGGACCGTTATAGTTCTGAACCGAAACGGTTACAGCATTCTTTCCCATATATGCTTCAACAATTGGTTCAACTTCAACCGCAAATGATTGAATACTGAATGATTGTCTCGCAATACGCGTTGTTCCACCCTCTCTGCTCAATTCCACGATATCTTCCCAGTTATCCTGCACTTCATTAGCATTCTTTATTGTTGAAGGAAATACAAGTGCTATACAAACTGTCATTAAGAATAACACAAAACCTGTTTTTTTCATTTTATTGAATATTTTATTCGTTAGAGATTACTGACACAAAATAACTCACTAATGACACAAAAAACAATACCCCCTCACTTTTTTAACGTCACTTTACATGCTTTCCAATTGTATATCAACGCTTTAGCATTGTCCTTTTTAACGCCACCTAATGCCTTTTTAATCGTTAAACAGTGAGATATCGAGCTCGTTTTCGCTCATTTTCTTCTTTAATTGCGACTTTCTAACCCTTACACTTTCAACAGTTGTATTCATAAAAGTAGCCAGTTGCCGGTTATCGGCATCGCATGCAAGAAGCATCAGCATCATCTTTTCGT
>JAQUIZ010000020.1 GCA_028683355.1 Fermentimonas sp. | reverse complement strand
CAGGCATTTCTGTGATCTCTTTAACCTCTTTTAGAATAGATTTTTTTGTTCTTGAAGCAATGAATTTTCCCTGGTGAGCCGAAATTGTACAAAATGCACATCCTCCAAAACATCCTCTGTGGAGGTTGACAGAAAACTTGATCATCTCATAAGCAGGGATATGCTTTCCTTTATATTTTGGGTGTGGCAGACGGGTATACGGCAAGTCAAAAGAAGCATCAATGTCATCTTCTTTCATGGGAGGATAGGGAGGGTTTACTATAAGTACCTTATCATCTACAGACTGTAAAATTCTCGAAGCGGAGATACGGTTTGACTGCTCCTCTACAACTTTAAAATTCTTTGCCTGCTTTAGCTTGTCCTTCAGACATTCTTCGTGTGAAAAAAGCGTGATTTCTTCATTGAATGGATTTACAGGAACTTTTTTTACTGAAGTTAAGAAAGCGGACTGGGGTATATCAACCATCTCCCTGATTTCTTTCCCTTCTCTGATATTTCGTATAAGTTGCTTTAAAGGCAATTCACCCATCCCATAAAGCAGAATATCGGCACCACTTTCTGCAAGTATACTCTTATGGAGTGAATCATCCCAATAATCGTAGTGAGTGACTCGTCTAAGTGAAGCTTCTATGCCACCAAGCACAATAGGCACATCCGGATAAAGATCTTTCAATATCTTTGTATAGACAGTTACAGCCCTGTCCGGACGCATGTCTGATCTGCCATCGGGTGTGTAAGCATCGTTGGAACGTAATCTTTTATTTGCAGTGTAATGATTAATCATCGAATCCATTACACCTGCAGTTACGGCAAAGAACAGACCAGGCTTTCCAAATTTTTTGAAATCACGAAGATCATCCCGCCAGTTGGGTTGTGGTACAATTGCCACCTTAAGTCCTTCGCTTTCAAGCAGCCGACCAATAACAGCAGTGCCGAATGAAGGGTGGTCAATATAGGCATCGCCTGAAAACAGTATGACATCAGCTTCATCCCAACCCCTCAAAGTCATCTCTTTTTTTGTTGTTGGTAGCCAGTCGGTCAGCTGAAGTCTGTCGTTTCTCATCGAAGAACCTTTTTATGCTTATTTTCTTTCTTTAATTCAGCGTCTATTTCAGTTGCTTTTTTTACTGCGAGCTGAATATTTGAGCAGATGTTATCTTCCCCGATAATTTCCGGTATCCTTGTCTTGTTGATTTGCTCTCTCACGCTGTTCCTAACCCCAGACAAGATTACAATTATTTTCTCTTTTCTGGAATTTCGGCAGAGCAATTCCAGGTTATTTAGTCCGGTGGAGTCGATAAACGGAACCTTACGCATCCGGATAATTCTAATTTTATGGTGTTCGCCAACATGGCGCATTTTTTCATCAAATTTATTAGCTACACCAAAGAAAAAAGGTCCTCTGATCTCATAGACCTCAACACTGTCAGGTAGTTCAAGCGTTTCTTCTTCGTTGTCTTTTGAACCTTTTTCACTATCTGCATCTAATTCCAGGTTTCCCGTTGTATGGGATACTTCAGTGTACTCGTTCATTCTTTTTAGGAATGCAAAAACGGCAAGAAGAAGACCTACAGATATTGCAATTGTGAGGTCAAAAACTACTGTAAGGAAAAAAGTTGTTAAGAGTATGGCAAGTGTTGCACGCGATTGTTTCATCAACGAGATAAAAGTTCTCCACTCACTCATGTTGTAGGCAACTACTACCAGAATGCCGGCAAGACAGGCCATAGGTATATGTTTGGTGAGATCGCCGAGGAACAGAACAATAAGAAGTAATACAATAGAATGAATTATTCCTGCCATCGGAGTCTTTCCTCCGTTGTTTATGTTAGTCATTGTCCTTGCTATAGCGCCTGTTGCGGGTATACCGCCAAAAAACGGAGCTACTATATTAGCTGCACCTTGTGCAATCAGTTCCATATTAGAGTTGTGCTTCTCGCCTGTTACTCCGTCTGCAACGGTTGCAGACAAAAGCGATTCTATAGCACACAACATTGCAATTGTAAAGGCCGACGGGAATAACAGTCTTATGCTCTCCAGTGTAAGTGATATCTCTTTTATTTCCGGTAGTTCACTCTGAATATTAAACCTGTCGCCAATTGTTTCAATGCCGGGTAAATTGGCGTAGGTTCTTAAAAAATATACTATAACCGACATCAGGATAATAGCTACCAGAGAGCCGGGTATCCTCTTTGATATTTTTGGAGTAAGAACAATAATGATAACACTGACAACTGCAATGATTGTAACCCACCAGTTTATCGAGCCAAAATGCTGAAAGTAAACACCCCATTTTTCTATAAATCCGGAGGGGAGTTTTGGAGTAGTAAGCCCGAAAAAATCTTTAATCTGTGTGGAAAAAATTGTAAGTGCAATACCACTTGTAAATCCTACAACAATAGGATAAGGTACAAATTTTATTATTGATCCCAGTTTCAGGAATCCCATTGCTACAAGCATAATTCCGGCAAGAATAGTTGCAATGGCCAGTCCCTGAACCCCGTACTGTTCAACAATTCCATAGACAATTACGATGAATGCACCTGTAGGTCCTCCAATTTGCACAGTGCTTCCGCCAAGAAAAGAAATTATAAAGCCTGCAATTATAGCTGTATAGATACCTTTCTCGGGAGTAACTCCGGAGGCAATACCAAATGCAATTGCCAAAGGTAAAGCTACAACACCAACAATTAAGCCTGACATCAGATCAGCCAGGAATTTTTCTTTGTTATAGCTTTTTAATGTTTGAAATAGTGTGGGTTGGAAATCCTTAAGTGAATTTATTCGCATAAATTATATGATGAAACTGTAATAAAGTGCAAAGATAGCAAAAAAAATCAAACCACGCCTTGTTCCACGAGAACACACACCCGTTCGGTAACCCGGTCTTCACCATATGGATTATACCGGACTTTCAGGCTGTTGCCGAACATTCCGGCAAAAAGGTTGTAGCTCCATGCCTTTAAACTTCCCATAAAAGCATCAATAATGTGATAAGAAGAAGAGTTGGTTTCTCTGTCAACCAGTTTCATCAGTAACTGTCCCTGTGATTTGGTAAGCTTTTTCATTTTTGGAGTGTACTCATCCTTCAGATACTTCTCCATTCTGTTAAGATGGTCCTGTCTTGCTTTATCATTTGGCAGGGTCTCCATGTACTCGTATGTCTCGGTGATAATTCCTGCAATTTCCTTAGCATAAGGGAGTGTTTTCTTTACATCTCTTATCAGTTTTGAATAAGCGATCTGATCTTTTGTGCTGCGGAAAGTAATCGGAGAATACTTAATGAAATCTCCAAGCCACATGCAAGCAATGGTATCGCCCTCCATTACAACTGCCGGATATACATTAGGCATCAGGTAAATGGTTGATAAGGGAGTTCTCTTATCAGGATTTATGTTAGTGGCATAATATTCCTGCGCTTTCACCGTTTGGGGTAAAAGCGTTATAATCAGGGTGAGAAATGCGAGACCATGTCTTTTCATAACGACACAAAGATAATTAGTCGTTTTAATTCTCAAAACTAATTCTCGTTAAGTGTAGTTAATTAACCGTCGAGTTTTAAGAATGTTAAGGAAAACTTTATGAAAAAAGCAGCTGTTTAATTTTACAGTTATCAACAAAAAAACCGGTTTGCATCAAAGTTACGATAATAAAATGTATTTTTGAAAGAAAAAGAATAACTGCTATGTCATATTTTCATTTAGGAGAGCTTGTACATAAACAAGCAAAAAAATTAAAAAACAAAACAGCTTTAAAGTATCAGAATGTATCAGGCACATGGGTGGATATGTCATGGAATCTGTTTGCTGAAAAAGTAATGAAAACGGCACAGGCAATGGCAGAAATGGGGGTGCAGCCATATAACAATGTGGGGATTTACTCACAGAATATGGAGAAGTACCTGATTACAGACTTTGCAGCATTTGCCAATAAAGCAGTGATGGTTCCTATGTATGCAACCTCCTCTCCAAGTCAAGTGAAATACATCGTAAATGATGCACAGATCAGTCTTATATTTGTAGGTGAACAATTTCAATACAATAATGCCTATAAAGTTCAGCAGGAGAGTCAGTATCTTCAGAAACTCATAATCTTCGACAGGGGTGTAGTTTTACATCCTGAAGACAAAACATCGGTTTATTTCGAGGATTTTGTGCCTACAGGTGATAATTCAGAGTCACTTGCACTTGTTCATGCTCGCATGAGGCAGCTGAAAGATAGTGATCTTGCAACAATAATTTATACTTCAGGAACCACCGGTGAACCTAAAGGTGTAATGTTGTCTCATGCTAATTATCTGAAGGCGTTTGAAATACATGATATTAGAATTACTAATATATCGGAAAAGGATCTTTCTATGTGTTTTCTGCCTCTTACTCATATTTTTGAAAAGGCATGGACATTCTATTGTCTGTATAAAGGAATTACTGTTGCCATTAACAGAAATCCGGCAGAAATCCGCGAGACAATAAAACAGGTAAGGCCTACTTTGATGAGTAATGTTCCCAGGTTTTGGGAGAAAGTGTATGAAGGGGTTAAAGAGACAATCGATTCGGCATCAGGGCTGGTTAAATGGCTGTTTACGGATGCCGTCAAGACTGGTAGGCGTCATAACCTTGACTATGTAAATAAAGGTCTGAAAGCCCCATTGGGCAATCGTATCAAGTTTGCTGTCTACAAAAATACAGTTTACCATCTTATCAAACGTATTGTGGGTATTGATAGGGGCAATTTTTTTCCAGTTGCAGGTGCGCCTTTGTCGGATAACATTAATGAATTCCTTCAATCAATTGATGTTCACATTATTTATGGGTACGGACTCACCGAAACTACTGCCACGGTTAGTTGTTTTACCTTCACCGGTTATAAAATCGGAACTGTTGGTAAAGTGATGCCTGATATTGAGGTTAAGATAGGAGAAAACAACGAGATCCTTGTAAAGGGCGATACTGTTATGAGCGGATACTATAAAAAGCCGGAAGCAACTAAAGAGGTTTTCACGGAAGACGGTTTTTTCAGAACGGGAGATGCAGGCTCACTCACCGATGATGGTGAGATAATTCTGACTGAAAGGATTAAAGATCTTTATAAAACTTCTAACGGTAAATATATTGCTCCCCAAATGATAGAAACGCGCATAAGTGAAGATAAATATATCGATCTGGTTGCTGTTATAGGAGATGAGCGGAAGTTTGTAAGTGCTTTGATTGTTCCCAACTACATTGCCCTCAAGTCCTATGCAACTACACAGGGGATAACATTTCAAACAATTGAGGATTTAGTGAAAAATAATGTTATTCACGACTTTATTTTCGGACGTATTGAGTTGCTGCAATCACAGTTTACCAACTACGAAAAGATTAAAAGATTTACCCTTTTGGCTAATCCTTTCAGTGTTGATACAGGTGAACTGACTAATACTCTTAAACTGCGCAGAAAAGTAATCCTTAATCATTATGCGGATATTATTGATCAAATGTACGTGGACTAGAAGTAAATAAATCATTATCTTTGCACCGTTTTTTAAATTAAGTAATGTAATGGATTACAATTTCAGAGAGATAGAAAAGCGGTGGCAGGAGTATTGGGTTGAAAACAGAACTTATAAAGTAACCGAAGATAGTTCTAAACCTAAGTTTTATGTATTGGATATGTTCCCATATCCCTCAGGAGCCGGACTCCATGTAGGGCACCCACTGGGATATATAGCCTCAGATATTTATTCAAGATATAAACGTTTGCAGGGGTTCAATGTGCTTCATCCTATGGGTTATGATGCATATGGTCTGCCTGCTGAGCAATATGCCATACAAACCGGTCAGCATCCTGCGGTGACTACCGAGAATAATATCAGTCGTTATCGCGAACAGCTTGATAAAATAGGTTTCTCTTTCGACTGGAGCCGTGAGGTTCGTACTTGTGATCCTGATTACTATAAATGGACTCAATGGGCGTTCGTACAAATGTTTCACTCTTATTACTGCAATCAGGCGAAGCAGGCAAGACCTATCGCTGAATTGATTGAAGTGTTTTCTGAGCAGGGTACGGCCGGCCTGGATTTAGCTTCAACCGAACCGATGGAATTCACTGCAGAAGAGTGGAACGGAAAAACAGATAAAGAACAGCAAGAGATACTGATGAACTATAGAATTGCCTATTTAGGTGATACTATGGTTAACTGGTCACCCGACCTTGGAACCGTTCTTGCCAATGATGAGGTGAGCGAAGGTCTCTCAATTCGCGGCGGTTTTCCTGTAGAGCAGCGAAGAATGCGTCAGTGGTGTCTGCGTGTGTCTGCTTATGCCGAAAGGTTGCTTGAAGGTCTGGACAATATCGACTGGACTGACTCTCTGAAAGAAACTCAGCGTAACTGGATTGGCCGGAGTGAGGGTGCAGTGATGCATTTTACCACTTCAAATGATGTTACCTTTGATATATTTACTACAAGAGCTGACACAATTTATGGTGTTACTTTTATGGTGCTGGCTCCCGAAAGTGAGCTTGTTGAACAACTGACATCAGAAGAGCAGTCTTCTGCTGTAAAAGATTATGTAGAGAAAACCAAAAAGAAAACTGAACGCGAACGCATTGCTGACAGGTCGGTTTCCGGTGTGTTTTCAGGCACTTATGCTATACATCCTTTTACGGGTGAACAGATACCTATTTGGATTTCTGATTATGTACTTGCAGGTTATGGTACAGGTGCAATAATGGCAGTACCGGGGCATGATAGCCGCGACTACGCCTTCGCAAAGCATTTCAACCTTCCAATCATTCCGCTGATTGAGGGTTGTGATATCTCTGAAGAGAGCTTTGATGCAAAAGAGGGAATTATGATGAATTCCGGTTTTCTTAACGGAATGAGTGTAGAACAGGCAATTCCTGCTGCTATTGATGAGGTGGAGAAACGTGGACTGGGCAACCGTAAAGTCAATTATCGCCTGCGGGATGCTATTTTCTCGAGACAACGATACTGGGGTGAGCCTTTCCCTGTATATTATAAAGATGGAATGCCTTACACTTTGGATGAGAGTGAACTTCCGCTTGAACTTCCGGAAGTTGATAAGTATCTGCCAACTGAAACAGGTGAGCCGCCACTGGGCAGGGCAAAAAACTGGACTACAAAAGAGGGTTACCCGCTAGAACTTAATACTATGCCCGGTTTCGCTGGCTCTTCTGCTTACTACCTTCGCTATATGGATCCTAATAACAGTGAAGCGCTGGTATCAGAGAAGGCAAATAATTACTGGAGGAATGTTGATCTATATATCGGGGGAACTGAACATGCAACCGGTCACTTGGTTTACAGTCGCTTCTGGAATAAGTTCTTGTTCGATCTTGGTGTATCTTGCGAGGAAGAGCCTTTTAAGAAGCTGGTAAATCAGGGTATGATTCAGGGAAGAAGTAATTTTGTTTATCGCATAAAAGGTACAAATACTTTTGTTTCTCTTAATCTCAAAGAGGAGTACGACGTTACTCCGATTCATGTGGATGTAAATATTGTGCATAATGATGTGCTTGATATTGAGGCATTCCGTAAGTGGAGTCCTGAATATAAATCAGCTGAATTCATACTGGAAAACGGTAAATATATATGTGGCTGGGCAATTGAGAAAATGTCCAAATCGATGTATAACGTGGTTAACCCTGATGATATTGTAGAAAAATATGGAGCTGACACACTGCGCCTGTATGAGATGTTCCTTGGCCCTCTTGAACAGTCAAAACCATGGGATACCAACGGTATAGATGGTGTGTATCGCTTTCTGCGTAAAGTGTGGAGTCTTTTTTATAAAGGGGATGATCTGTCACTATCTGATGAGGAGCCTTCTAAAGAGGAGCTTAAAGCCTTACATAAGCTGATTAAGAAAATAACTTATGATATCGAGCATTTCTCATTCAATACGTCTGTGTCGGCTTTCATGATTTGTGCAAATGATTTAACATCATTGAAATGCAATAAAAGGGCGGTACTGAGCGAACTGGTTGTTTGTCTTGCACCTTTTGCTCCTCATATTTCTGAAGAGCTGTGGCATGCACTGGGTAATGAAAACTCGGTTTGTGATGCTGAATGGCCGGTATGTAATGAAGAGTATCTCAAGGAAGATGCTTTCCCTTATGCTATATCTTTTAACGGAAAATCACGCTTTGTACTGGAATTCGCAGCTGATGCCACTAATGAGGAGATAGAGGCTGCTGTACTGGCTCATCAGAATTCTCAAAAGTGGATGGATGGCAAAACTCCGAAAAAAGTGATTATAGTACCTAAGAAAATTGTGAATGTAGTTTTGTAATTAATACATGGAAAAATTACGTGCGTTTAGTTTGAAAAAGTTCTATTGGAAGGATTACCTTACAATATTATTGGGAACATTTATGTATGCGCTTGGGGTGACCCAGTTCATTATGCCTCACAAGTTTGTATTGGGGGGACTTACAGGTATCGCCGTGCTTTTTAATTATGCTTTCGGACTACCTGTATCGGTGCAGGTTCTTGTTATGAATGCTATCCTGTTGTTGATTGCGTACAGAACTCTTGGTTCTGAGTTTCTCGTGAAGACTGTTGTTGGTGTAGCTTCTCTATCATTTTTTATAGGTATGTTCGAGAGTTTTCAATTACCTACAATAATGACACAGGAGCCTCTTATGGCGGGTCTTATCGGCTCTATCGTGGCCGGTTCAGGCGTGGGACTGGTTATGTCTGTCAACGGCAGCACAGGTGGTACGGATATTATTATCCTGATTATTAATAAATATCGGAATGTTACACCAGGACGCATGATGCTGTTCATTGATATGGTTATTGTAACATCGTCATTCGTTTTATTCAGAAGTGTGGAAACCATTGTTTATGGTATTATCATTATCGCGGTAGTTTCAACATCTGTTGACTGGATTTTAAATGGTATTCGGCAGTCTGTACAATTTTTCATTGTATCTCAAAGGTATGAAGACATAGCCAATGAAATAAATATTCAATTAAACAGAGGCTGTACTGTATTGGACGGAACGGGCTGGTATACTCAAAAACCACAAAAAGTGCTTCTGGTGATGGCTAAACGCAGTGAGTCAAACTCCATTTTTCGACTGGTAAAGAGCATTGATTCAAGTGCATTTATTTCTCAGGCAAATGTAAATGGTGTTTACGGCAAAGGTTTCGACAGAATGAGGTAAAATCTGTTACGTTGTGCATTTATCCACAAGATACACTATTGATTTATAGGTGATGCCACTGTTTATCGACATGCCTATTTCACAGGTCCTGCTGTTTGAATAGCCCTCTTTTGCATCAAGAATTCCATGTTTTAACGGAGAGAGTGCCGAATTATTAAGTTCTGGATAGAAGAACCCTCTGTCACCTGCCCAGCCGCAACAGGTAATGTTATCAGGTACAATAACTTCATCTGCACATAACGATGCAACTTTATAAAGTTTTTCTTCCAGCTGCATTTTAGTGGAACTGCATGTAGTATGTATTGCAATTCTTACGGGTGATTTCACGAAGTGTAAACGATCTATGAGAAAATCATGTATAAACTCAACCTGATCATATAGCTTAAGCCTGGAATCCAAGGTCTCACGCATATGTAAAAGACATGGACTCATATCACACACGATAGGCAATTCCCCGTTTCTGCTTGCTGTTAAAAGTGCATCATTAAGTTCACTCTCCTTCTTTGCAGCTTGCTTTCTGAATCCTTTACTGCTGAATGCCATACCGCAGCATAGTTTATCTTTTTCTTCCGGAATTATTACTTTATATCCTGCTTTTCTTAATAATGAAAGCATCTTTGCGGGTACATCCTCTTTTTCTTCATAACCGTATGAGGGGCCGCTCATCGACCGTGTTATGCATGACGGAAAATATACAACCTCTGCTGAATCGGGGTTATTGCCGGGGAATATATTCTGTTTAATCTTTTTACTTCCCGAAGGTGTATATTTTGTCCATAAAGGGAAGGTACTGTCGCCAAGCCTGTAAAGTCCCCTTGTAAAACTCTCCATGGACTTATACCCGACAATCTTAGATATCGAGTGGGGTAGTGTGATAACTCCACGTATGAATGAGGTTAGTGCCGGCATGTTGCGGGCTATACTGTCGGCAACCATATTAGCGAATTTCCCATTTTGCTGCCAGCGCAACTCTTTTACAAGTTTACCTGTATCTATATCTACAGGGCATGCAATGCCACACAGACTGTCGGTTGCGCATGTCTTATCCAGTGGGTATGAGATCTCTTTTACCTGTTTGAGGATTGATTTCTGTATGTTTTTTTCTTTAACCGCATTGTCTGCAATATACCTGTAAGCAACAATTCGCTGTCTGGGGGTAAGTGTGAGGTCTTTTGAAGGACAAACTACCTCACAAAAGCCGCATTCAATACATTTATCTATTATAGGATTGGCATCAGGTATCCGCTTGAGATTTTTGATGAAGACATTGCTGTCCTCATTTATTATTACACCGGGATTCAGAATATTTGTCGGGTCAAATGCTTTTTTAATGCGTTTCATTAAATGGTAAATATCGCTTCCCCATTCCTTTTCTACAAAAGGGGCCATATTGCGACCCGTGCCATGTTCAGCTTTCAAGCTTCCGTCATGTTTCACAACAACCAGTTCAGACAGCTCATGCATGAAAGCGGAATACTGTTTTACTCCTTCTTCACTATTAATGTCGGGAAATACTGTGAAGTGTACGTTTCCGTCTAAAAGATGACCCCACATGACTGCATCACTGTAACCTGTCTTTACAAGCAGTTCACGCAAATCAGTTAGTGCATCACCCAGCTTTTCTCCATGAAATGCCACATCTTCAATTATGCTTGCTGTATGTGCAGGGCGCGTTGCTGCTGCCGAGGTAAACAAGCCATTACGCACATTCCAGTACAGGTTGTACAGGTACTTGTCTGTTGTAAATTTAATAGGTGATAGTGTATCAATATTAGCAAGTTTCTCCTCAATCTCCTCCATCTGAGTCAAAAGTGCAGTTTCATCATCAGCTGAGGTGTCAATAAGCAGTGCTGCTGCTCCTTCGGGGAGCGACCTTAATTCGGCAGGCATTCCTTTCTGATTTTCAACTGCCCTGAGGGCATTCCTATCCATAAGTTCGGCTGCACTTACCTGACAATCTCTTAAAGGGATAATTGCCTCACTTACATCACGCAGATTCTTGAAATACACCATAGCAGTGGCCTTCAGAGGAGCATCGTGAACAGTAGTGAATGTAGCCTGTGATATAAATCCAAGTGTTCCCTCGGAACCAATCATCAAATGCTGAATAATATCTATAGGATCATTAAAGTCTACTAAAGAGTTTACTCCATAACCACAGGTGTTCTTTATTTTAAATTTACTTGAAATTTTATCTTCAATTTTTTTGTTCTCCGTGGCATCTTTGTGTAGTTGTTCTATATCTCTTATAAATTGAGGATTCTCTGAGATAAAGGATTTACGACTTTCGCTGCTTCCTGTATCAAGCACACTTCCGTTTGCAAAAATAATACGCATCGACTTGATGGTATTGTAACTGTTATGAAGTATGCCGTAGCTTGAACCACTTGCATTATTTGAAATTATCCCTCCTATTTTTGCTGATTTGATAGAAGCAGGCTTAGGACCTAATTTCCTTTTGTATCTTCCAAGGATCAGGTTTGCTGCTGCACCAGTTAACCCGCATCCAAATGTTGCAGTCATCCCGTTATCTGTAATGGCTGAAAAATCAAACCCTTTTCCGGCCTCCATTAAAATGGAGTCAGAGATGGTTTGTCCGCTTAAGCTTGTGCCACCTGCTTTAAAAGTGACAGGTATGTTTTCATTGTTGCAGAGCTTGAGCAAGCGTATAATATCTTCCTCAGAATTTACTTTTACAACTGCTTTTGGTATGAGTCGGTATAAGCCTGCATCTGTACCTTTAGTAAGGCGGGAAAGTTCATCGGTAAAAACATGTTCTCCCGGGAATATCTTACTGAGCTCTGTATGTAATTGTTTTTCAGTCATTCAAAAAGGGGTTAGCTTGTAAACTCTACAAACATACAAAATATAATTAAAAAAGAGCAGTCATTGTGACCGCTCTTTCTAACAACATCAAAGATGTTTTAATCGTTAATTAAGAGAGATAAAAATATCCTTTCCGTCTAAATCAATTACAATTTTTTCCTCACGTCCCAGCCACCCCAGTGCTGCATATAAATCTTTATCGGTTAACTTTGTTGCCTTTTTTAGTACTTTAATCTCCTGTTTGCCATTTTCATCTAATACAGACCATACTTTTCCTGCATTAATTCCAAATTTTTCAATCATCTTTTATTGGTATTTACAAAATTAATAACTTAGTTTATCGCAAAGTTATATCTATATTTTTTAAAAACAATATATTTATTGTCTTGATTAAATTGATTAAGTGAAAGATTGCTATGAAGCAGCAGTCGCTGACAGCTTGGAGATAACTCTTGAAACCTGTTCAATCAATGAATGGCAGTTGTCATTGTAAATAACAAAATCTGACAACTTGATCTTCTCTTCTTCCTGCATTTGGTTATTCATACGTGCTTCCACCTGATCTCTGTTTATGTGGTCTCGTTTCATAACTCGTTCAATTCTGATCTCCTCGGGTGCATATACCGTAATTACTTTATCTACAAACTGATGGAATCCTGCTTCAATGAGAAGAGCTGCATCAATTATTACAAAAGGCTTGTCTTTATAGTTATTGCACCAGTCAACAAAACAGTCTGCTACTTCAGGATGGATTATAGAGTTTGCAATTTTCATATTTTGTTCGTTACTAAATATCAGATCCGCAAACTTTCTCCTTATTAATCTGTCATTGTCATATATATCACTTCCAAAATGATATATAAGCTGCTTTCTGATTCTGGGAGATGTGTCGTTGAGTTTTTTAGCCTCGGTGTCAGCATCGAAAACAGGTATATTGTGAAGTTTGAAAATATCACATACAACTGATTTGCCGCTTCCTATGCCTCCGGTTACACCGATTTTAATCATCTTTAGTCAACGTTTTCAAAAAGAAATTCTACTTGTGTTGGTGAGATTTTCGGATCAATAGCTGCAGCCGGCACTTTAGTAAGATTAAGCTCAACACGTCCGTCCTCATTATTCCTAAACTTCCTGTAATCCAGTTCTATCTCAAAGTCTTCCGGAGCTATTTTTACATAATCTTCAAGGGTCACAGAAAAAGAAACTTTGGCACGTGAAGGGAAAAACTTTACATCAAGATTACGTGGTAAATGAGCTGCTCTTATAGGTATATCAAATGATTGTTCTGTAAACTCAACTACAGGGATATAAATTTCCACTTCTGATGGTGAAAATCTCACACCCTCTACTGGGTTAATCTTAACAGGGAGTTGTGAAGTGGCGTTAAGGTTTTTAAACAGAGTGTATTCTGTAGCTGCAACCTGCAGTTTATCGAGTGATTCCCGTGATCCGTATGCCATCACTCTTTCAGGGATAAATGACACACTGTCTGCTATAAGATTTGCCCTGCTTGTTGTCAACTCTCCGTCAAAAGCCACACGCAACTCCTTACTTTCCAACTCGGAGGTTGATAAAGATAGTGTCATTGGGTAATAACCCCTGATAATGGTGCCTGATGCAAATTTTGTACGCAGAAGCTGACGGAATTGTTCACCCTGAATAAGTGTACTGCCATCTTCAGTTAATTCTTTGACATTAATCTCCAGGGAATCCTTTTTCCTGATATCTAGCCTGAAAATCTCTGCACCATTATCGGATACGCTTATATCAATATATTGGGGCAGTGGATTATCGAATACTACATTATCAGGTATATTGGTGTATTTCAGTGGCAGCCGGTAAGTTCCCTCAATATTTTGTTTCTGGAAAAAAAGCATCAGCCAAAATATAAAAGCTATCAAAAGGAATAACAAGAAAACAAGCATATTCTTCCACGGGAATGTGGAGAAATATGTTTTAGTCTTTGGAAGCCAATCCTTTATGATAGCTTTTAAATTCATTGCATGAACGAATTTTTATTGCTGCGTTACATCTTTTGAAGATTGGTAAACAGATGTTTTTTCAATTTTAATCCTAACACCATCGGCCACCTCAACGAGAAACCAAGTGTCTCCAACCTCTTTGATTCTTCCATGAATACCACCTGCAGTAACAACTTTATCTCCTGTTGTCATTGCTTCGCGACTTTTCTGCAGTTCTTTCTGCTTTTTTTGCTGTGGGCGAATCATGAAGAAATAGAAAACAGCAATTATAGCAATAAGCATAAATAGAGTGCTGCCCATTCCTCCTACACCGCCGGCTGGAGCTGCTGCTTGTAATAAAATATCCATAAGAATTGAAGTTTAAAGTTTATAATTAATTTTTAAAGATAAGATTTTCATTTTTAATTTTATGCACAATGGCATCTAAAATTCCATTTATAAAAGTACTGCTTTTTGGTGTACTGTAAGATTTAGCAATCTCGATATACTCGTTAAGTGAAACGTTAGTTGGGATTGATTCGAATGTAAAGATCTCTGCTAATGCCACTTGCATAATAACAAGATCCATGATCGCTATCCTCTCAAAATCCCATTTGTCGGTATGTGTTTCGATCAGATCTCTGAATTTTTTCTCGTTAAGAATAGTCTCGTGCAATAGTTTTAATGCATACTTTTTGTCCTCTTCGTCTTTGAACATCGGAAGAAGCGGCTGATCAGAGCCTCTGTTTTCAGAGAATTGCTTTATTGTTTTAAGCACAAACGACTGAACAATTTCTACGTCGTCGTTCCAGTAAATACATTCATCCTCGAGCAGATCAGACAGATCTTCGTTGCCATAAATAAACTGTTTGAATGTTTTTCTCCAGAACTCCCTGTCCTGATCGTATGTAGGTGATTGAGCAAGGGAATAATTTTTATAAATATCTGATTCAAGAATTGTATCCAGAAGACTTTTAACGTATGCGTCGTTATTTTCCCACGATAACGGACGCTCTGTCAAATACTTTAGTAATTGTTTATTATCACTTAACTGTAGTATGAACTTATTTTCAAGAAGATGCAAATTGGGATTAATATCCTCTTCAGAAGGAAGGAACTTGTTCTTTTTCGCCTCTACTCTGTACTCATACGCTTTGGTTAATTCCAACAATAATTGAAGCATGTAATAATAAAGATCGTATGATTTTTCTAAGCCGAACATGAGTTCTTTCTCGGCTTTGCGTAAATCCTTATTCGTATTTTGATACCAAGAGTAGACAAGCTGAACTGTCCTTATACGAATTAAATTTCTGTTTATCATTTTATGAATGAGCTTTTTTCTTAAGCAATTAGCTTTTTATGAGCTGCAAAAGTAGTGATTTTTTTCGTGATAATATATACAAATATTCAAAAGGATGTTATTGTTTGAATTGTAAAAACATATAATAAGGCTTACTAGAGTCAGTTTTAGTTTACATTAAGTCCAAATATCACCCATGCCAAGTCCGACACCTCTTCATATACACTTCATATTCTCTTCAATTCCTCCACATATTTTAATGAGGAGGGTAAAGATTATGTACATATGATTCACTCTAATTCTAAAAGTCTTTGAAGGTCAATTAGAAGTTTTTTTTGTACGTTTGTACTTATAAGACTATAAACAAATAATTTAACAGCTATATTAAAATGAAAAGAAACTTGCTAATAATCTTAGTGACTATGTTTTGTCTTACAGGCAATGCACAACAGGTTGAGCGTGCAGTCTCAATTATTCCCGAGCCGGTCTCAGTGAATAAAAAAGGCGGGCACTATGTATTACCGGATGAGGTAGTGGTATCAGTTCCGTCGGGAGAGAAAAATGCTTTCGTGAGCAATCTGCTTAAGGAAAAACTTTCTCTTGCTCCGGGAAAGAAGGTTACAATCAGTGAGAAGAGTGCTAATGCCAATATTGAGTTAATTATAAACAGCAGCAGAAACTCAGAAATTGGTGATGAGGGTTATGAGCTGAGTGTTTCCGGAGAGAAGATCACGTTGCGGGCTAATGAAACCGGTGGATTGCTTTATGGAGTACATACACTCTTTCAGCTTTTTCCTCCACAAATTGAGAGCGATAAATTAGAGGAGAATGTTTCGTGGCAGGTGCCTCAGATTGAGATAGTGGATTATCCAAGAGTAAGCTGGAGAGGTCTGATGCTTGATGTGTCACGCCATTTTTTCACTGTTGATGAAGTAAAGCAGTTTATCGACAATATGGTAAAATATAAGTATAATATTTTCCACTGGCATCTTACAGACGATGAAGGCTGGCGTATTGAGATAAAGAGTTTACCCAAGCTAACAGAGGTGGGTGCATGGCGTACAGAACAGATAGGATGGTTCGGAGGCTTTTCTCAGCCTGATCCTGATGCTCCCAAGAACTACGGAGGGTTTTACACTCAGGAGGATATAAAGGAGATAGTTAAATATGCAATGGAGAGGAATATCCAGGTTATGCCTGAGATAGATGTGCCGGGACACAGTTCGGCAATTCTGGCAGCATATCCGGAACTTGCATGTTTTCCTGAAAGTGGAGATCATTTTGTGAGAACGGGTGCTTCTTTCCTCGACTGGAATACAGGAGGGCGTCCCGCTGCTATTTATGAGAACACGCTTAATCCAGCAGATGAAAAAGTTTATGAGTTCCTTGATAAAGTAATTACAGAAGTATCTCAACTATTCCCGTTTGAATATATACATACCGGAGGAGATGAAGCTCCATACACTTTCTGGGAAAAGAGCAGTGATGTGAAAGCATTGATGAAAAGAGAGAACCTGGGGAATATGGCAGAGGTGCAATCTTATTTTGGTCACAGAGTTGAGGATATTATTCTGTCCAAGGGTAAGAAAATGATGGGCTGGGACGAAATCCTCGAGGGAGGAATATCACCAACCACAGCTTTAATGAGCTGGCGGGGTGTTCAGTATGGCATCGAGGCTTCAAACTCGGGACACTATGTGGTGATGAGTCCGACCAACTATGTTTATTTCGATTATATGCAGGCAGATATTGCTACTGAACCTCGTGTGTATGCTTCATTGCGACTTAATCAGACTTATAAATTTGACCCTATACCTGAAGGTGCTAATGCTGATTACGTTCTGGGAGGACAGGCTAATCTGTGGACAGAGCAGGTATATAATATCCGTCAGGTTGAGTATATGACATGGCCTCGCGGATTTGCCGCAGCAGAATCATTATGGTCACCCCGTGAAAATAAGGACTGGGATAGGTTTGTATCTAAGACAGAGGATCACTTTAAAAGATTTGATTACGCTAAGACAAAATATTCGCCTGCAATTTATGATCCGGCAATCAGCGTGAAAAAAGAGGGAGATGATTATTTCGTAACTCTTACACCCGAAATAAAGGGACTGGATATTTACACCAGCTTTGATGCTTCAACTCCTGATAACTTCTATCCCAAATATACAGAAGCTCAGAAGATTCCAAGGGATGCCGATATTATGAGGATAATAACTTACCGTGATGACAAGCCGATTGGCCGTTTGATATCTATTTCTGTAGATGATTTAAGAAAAAGAGTAAGGTAGAAAATTGCATAATAATTAGTAAATCACTATCTTTGCGCCGCTTTTTTGAAAGCTCCCGTGTGATGGGAAATAAAGAAAGCGCTTTATTTTGAGTAACACAAACAAAATTAAAAAATGAAAACATTTGAATTAAAAGGCGAGATCAGAGATGGTTTCGGAAAGAAGGCCGCTAAAACGTATCGCAGCGAAGGTTTAATTCCTTGCGTGGTTTACGGAGGACACGGTGCAGAAAACGTGGATTTTTTGGTTAAACAGGGCGATGTTCGCAACCTGATTTACACACCTGAAGTGTTTCTTGTAAACCTGGATCTTGGAGAAAAGAAAATGAAGGCAATACTGAAAGAAGTACAGTTTCATCCTGTTAAAGAGCAGATTCTGCATATCGACTTCTTACATGTATTTGAAGATAAACCAGTTGTTATTGAATTACCTGTACGTCTTAAAGGTCTTGCAGCCGGTGTGAAAGCCGGTGGTAAGTTGTCACTCGATTTAAGAAAGCTGAAAGCAAGAGCATTAGCATCTAATTTGCCGGAGGAACTGGTTATAAATGTAGAGAAACTGACACTTGGTAAATCTATTCAGGTAGGAGACCTTAAGTTTGAGGGAATTGAGTTGCTGAATGCTAAGAATGCTGTAGTTTGCCGAGTTCAACTGACACGTGCTGCCAGAGGTGATGCTGCCGCTGCCGCTGCTGCAGTCGGAATAGAGGAAGAGGAAGAAACAGAATCTTCAGAAGAATAGATCTTCGCATGATTTACTGTCAATGCTCTAACTTGTAATGGTAAAATAAAAGAATGAAGTATTTGATAGCGGGATTAGGCAATATTGGGTCTGATTATGAGCATACCCGCCACAATATAGGTTTTATGGTATTGGACGCTTTAGCTAAGGCGTCCAATGCTGTTTTTGAGGACAAGCGTTATGGTTTTGTGACTGAGATGCGACTGAAAAATAAGCATCTGATTTTATTAAAACCATCAACATTCATGAACCTAAGCGGAAATGCGATAAGGTATTGGATGCAAAAGGAGAAGATTGAGACCAAAAACCTGCTGGTGATTGTGGATGATCTTTCATTGCCTTTTGGTGCACTGCGCTTGAAATCAAAGGGGAGTGATGCAGGACATAATGGACTTAAGCATATCCAGGATCTTATCGGGCAGAAGTATCCCAGACTGCGTTTTGGTATTGGTGATGATTTCTCCAGGGGAGCTCAGGTGAATTATGTGCTGGAGGAGTTTTCTGATGAGGAGAAGGTGCAGCTGCCGGAGCGTATTGATATGGCATGTGATATTATCCGTAGCTTCTGTCTTGCAGGTATTGATATTACAATGAATCAGTTCAACAACAGGTAGCTGTTAGATTGCTGCAGATAAAATGGAAGAGGTAAGAGTAGATAAATGGTTGTGGGCAGTTCGTATTTTTAAAACACGCACAATTGCCTCGGAAGCTTGTAAAAAGGGAAGGGTGATGATTGATAATGTATCTGTAAAACCATCCCGGGTTATTCGTAAAGGCGATATAATACAGGTGAGAAAACCTCCTGTTACTTTTTCTTTTAAGGTTCTTGAACTTGCAGATAAACGTATGGGTGCCAAAATGGTTCCTGAGTTTATGGAGAATATTACTCCTCCTGATCAATATGAAATACTTGAACTAAATAATATCAGCGGATTTGTTGATCGTCAGCGAGGTACGGGGCGCCCCACAAAGAAAGAGCGCCGCGATCTTGAACATTTTACCGGTTCAATCAATTTTGATGAGTTTGATTGGGATGATTAGTTAATATATTTTTCGGTCAGATTTATTGTAAACAGGTACAACAGACAGGCTATTTGGAGTAAGACAATAAGTTGTATCGCCCACTGCACCATTATCAACCAATCGCCTGTAGTGATCACTTACCTTAATATATCCCATTAAATCATTCTTTACGCGATGCCACAACTCAAGCGTCATCCTTATAGAATCTGAGTCAAGATCTACGTTAGTCAGTTCCATCGCTTTTTCAGCAAAAGCTCCGCCAAAAAGAGTATCTTCAATACTTATACGGTTGTTCCAGCCTGCGCATATAATTACAACCCTTTCTGCAGTTTTAATGCATCTTTCAACCAATGCATCAATATTTATAAATGTGCCTATCAGCAATTCTTTACTATCGCTGGCAGCCTCAATTGCTCTTGTACCGTTTGTTGTGGTAAAAACAACTTCCCTGCCTTGCACTTTTTCGGGAGTATAATCAAAAGGTGAGTTTCCGAAATCGGCAAAATCACACTTCTTCGTTTTACGTTCAGCACCTACAAGGTAGCCCTTCGACTTGTATTCTCTGGCTTCATCAGTATCAGAAACCGGAATTATTGCACTTGCACCGTTATTCAGCATAGTACACATAGTTGCAGATGCCCTGAACACATCAACAACAATTACCGTGTCGTGGTCGGTTTTATAATAGGGATAAAGGGCAGGGGAGGGACAAAGATCCAGTTTCATGTTTTTTCATACAAATATAACCATTTGGAATCTATATTAGCAACATAAGTGAGTGTTAACACCCGTTTTTTTAATTTCGACTAAAAATAATTAGTTCTAATTCTTATCTTTGTCTCTCAATAAAAACATCGTTTAGCAACAAATAAATCAATTATGGATCTCTCTTATTTAAAGTCCGATAATTTATTCCTTTTAGCAGGTCCTTGTGTCATTGAGGAAGAGGGTATTACTCTAAGGATTGCAGAGAAGCTTATAGATATTACCGACAAGCTCTCGATGCCACTGGTATTTAAAGGCTCCTTTCGTAAAGCAAACCGTTCCAGAGTAGATTCATTTACAGGTATTGGTGATGAGAAAGCGTTGAAGATTTTGAGAAAGGTTAAGGAGTCATTTGGAGTACCTACTGTTACAGACATTCACGAGAGTCACGAAGCTGCTATGGCTGCCGAATATGTTGACATACTGCAAATACCTGCATTCCTTTGCAGACAGACAGAGCTGCTGGTTGCTGCTGCCAAAACCGGGAAGGTAGTTAATATAAAAAAAGGGCAGTTCCTTTCTCCTGAAGCTATGAAGTTTGCTGCTCAAAAAGTGACCGATAGTGGCAATGACAAAGTAATTCTCACAGAAAGAGGTACAACTTTTGGTTACGGAGATCTGGTAGTAGACTATCGCGGAATCCCCACAATGAAAGAGTTTGGCTTTCCGGTTGTAATGGATATTACCCATAGTTTACAACAGCCTAATCAGTCGTCTGGAGTAACAGGCGGACAGCCACAGTTAATAGAAACAATTGCTAAAGCGGCAGTTGCTGTTGGTGTAGACGGATTATTCATCGAAACGCATCCCGATCCCAAAAGTGCAAAATCTGACGGAGCCAATATGCTTCCTTTGGATCAGCTGGAAGGGTTGCTTGTGAAATTATTAAAGATTCGTCGTGCTTTATTATGAAACTTACTGATTACCGCATAGTACTTGCATCCAATTCACCCAGGCGTAAAGAACTTCTCTCGGGAATAGATGTTAAGTATGAGTTCAGAATGCTGCCGGATATTGATGAGTCATATCCTGAGACAATCTCAGCAGATGAGGTTGCTGAATACCTGGCTGAAAAGAAAGCTTCTGCATATCTCCCAGAGCTCAAGGAAGACGAATTACTGATTACTGCAGATACAATAGTGTTATTAGATGGAATGGTTATTGGCAAACCTGTTGATGAGGCTGATGCAATTAGAATGTTACAGTTGCTCTCAGACAGAACCCACAGGGTTATAACTGGTGTGTGTCTGGCTTCAAAAAAGAAGCAGGTGGTCTTTTCAGATACAGCCCATGTTACCTTTGGCAAATTAAACGATGAGGAAATAAAATATTACGTATCAAATTACAGACCATACGATAAGGCCGGTGCGTATGGTGTTCAGGAGTGGATTGGATATGTGGCAGTTGAAAGAATAGAGGGTTCGTATTTTAATGTAATGGGCTTGCCAATATTCAAAGTATATAAGGAGTTGAAACAGTTTTAATTATAAAGTCATTCATTATTTATTTTTAAATTATGCTCACAGTAGAGAAAATAGGTGGTACATCCATGTCTCAGTTTCAGGATGTAATGCAAAATATTATCAAAGGAAACCGCAAGGGTGATGAGCTGTACAACAGAATATTTGTTGTCTCTGCTTATAATAATGTAACTAACTGGCTGCTGGAACATAAAAAGACAGGCGAGCCGGGAATCTATAACAAGTTTCTTAATGGCGAGGATTACAGTGTTGCACTCGATCAGTTCTGTCAGCGCCTGCTGCTAATAAACGACGGGTTCGCAGATTTCGGTCTCGATCTCAAGGAGGCACGTGATTTCATTAGATTTCGTGTAGATCAGGCTAAAACATTGCTTTACAGTTTGGGGAAGGTCCTTGCATCAGGTTATGTAAACCGTACCGATATCCACCTTGCTGCACGTGAGATTCTTGCATCAATAGGAGAGGCTCATTCAGGCTGGAATTCAGTCAATATCCTAAATAATAACGGAATAAACGCAC
The DNA here is from genome assembly GCA_028683355.1 of Fermentimonas sp. Lineage (GTDB taxonomy): Bacteria > Bacteroidota > Bacteroidia > Bacteroidales > Dysgonomonadaceae > Proteiniphilum. The sequence continues at coordinate 8,785 of JAQUIZ010000020.1, read as the reverse complement.
GTTTTATCGATCTGTGCGGATTCAACGATAATGAACCGCTAACCATTGATGAACGTATTCATAAAGAGTTTAAAGATATAGATTTCAGTAAAGTGCTCTGTATTGTAACCGGATACACAAAAGGGACAGAGGGTATTATGCGTGCCTTCGATCGTGGTTACAGTGAAGTGACATTCAGTAAAATAGCTGTTGAGGTTAAAGCTGATGAGGCAGTAATTCACAAGGAATATCATCTTTCGAGTGCTGACCCAAAGATAGTAGGTGTTGAAAACAGTATTCCGGTGGGACATACAAACTACATAATTGCTGATCAGTTGGCCGATATAGGTATGGAAGCCATTCATCCAAAAGCAGCTAAACCACTCGAGCTGGCAGGCATAGATATTCGTATAAAAAACACTTTCGAGCCAGATCACCCCGGAACAATAATATCACGTGATTATGTCTCTCCTGAACCAAGAGTAGAAATTGTCTCAGGATCCCGCAAAATGATAGCTATTGAGGTGCACGACCCGATGATGGTTGGAGAGGTAGGGTTTGACAGTAGAATAATGAGTTATTTCATTAAACATGATGTCAGTTACATTCTAAAATCCACTAATGCCAACTCTATTACAATGGTTGTGTGGGATAATGAGAAAAGTAAAATGCTGATTAATATACTCAAAGATGTGTTTTACAGGGTTACGGCCAAACCTATGGCTATAGTCTGTGTTATGGGAACAAATATTGCCCTGCCAGGATTCCTTTATCGTGCTTCACAGGCATTGTACGAAAAAGGAATTAATATCGAAAGTTTTGCCCAGTCGATGATGCAGGTAAATATGCAGTTTGTAATTGTTCGTGAACATTACGAGGATGCTGTTATAGCTCTCAATGAGGCTCTTTGCAAGAGAGCTTAATAGTTCATAATTATAGGTTTTACCAATTGCTTAAAATGGAAATGACCATGCCCGACAGGTATGATCATTTCCATTTTTGAGTTTGATTACTCAGGTATATTCAGACCACTCCGGTCTATTCTGTTTGCTCTTCTTCCTCGTCATAAGTCTGATACAGGAAATCATTGTAAGGGAATCGTGTTACATGAATCTCTTTCACTTTCTCGTATATCAACTCTTTAAGTTCTTCAATATTCTCTTTCTCTTTTGCTGAAATAAATATGCAGTTTTCTTTAAGTTTACTGAACCACGACAGTTTAAGCTCATCAAGGGTGTAATTCTCTCGCTTTTTCGGGGTGAGATCATCTTCATCCTTTACTGTGTGAGTGAAAGCATCAATCTTATTGAAAACCAGTATTGTAGGTTTTTCTGTATCGTCTATCTCAAAAAGTGTTTTCTCAACTATATCTATCTGTTCCTGAAAAGCAGGATGTGAGATATCTACGATATGCAGAAGGATATCCGCTTCACGAACCTCGTCAAGTGTTGATTTAAACGATTCAACAAGGTGAGTTGGCAGTTTACGGATAAATCCTACGGTGTCAGTAAGAAGGAAAGGCAGGTTCTTTACAGTCACTTTGCGAACGGTGGTATCCAGGGTAGCGAAAAGCTTATCTTCCGCAAAAACCTCACTTTTACTAAGCAGTGTCATTAGTGTGGATTTGCCAACATTGGTGTATCCTACCAGGGCAACGCGTACAAGCTTACCTCTGTTCTTACGCTGAACAGTTTTCTGTTTATCAATATCCTTAAGCTGCTGCTTCAATCTTGATATCTTATCTAGAATAATCCTTCGGTCGGTTTCCAGCTGCGTTTCACCCGGTCCGCGCATAATTGTGCCACCTCCGCCTCTCTGTCTCTCGAGGTGAGTCCACATGCGTGTAAGTCGGGGCAGCAGGTATTCATATTGTGCAAGCTCCACCTGTACCTTGGCGTGCGATGTCTGTGCCCTCATAGCGAAAATATCAAGGATCAGACTTGTTCTGTCCATAATACGCAGGTTAAGTTCCTTCTCAATATTACGAAGCTGCCTTGCCGAAAGCTCATCATCAAAAATCACAACACCTACTTCATTGTCTTCATCCTTAACATACTCTGCAATCTCCTGAAGCTTACCCTTACCTACAAAAGTTGCAGTGTTGGGCGTGTCCGTTTTTTGCAAATATCTCTTTGTTGGCGTAAGCCCTGCAGTCTCAGCAAGAAATGCCAGTTCATCAAGGTATTCATTAACCTTTTCTTCATTCTGCTCTTGGGTGACAAGTCCGACAAGAACAGCATTTTCATTTTTTATTTCTTGAGTAATAAAGTCTTTCATATATTATTATTAAACTCGTTACATAATTGATTAACACTATTTATTCAGTAAAGTTAGCTCAGGTTGTATCGAACTTGCTTTAATTTTGTTTAAGTGTGTGATTGTTTGTTTTTCAATACCCTGTTAAAACCAGAATCCAAAACCTGCCGAAAGCATAACCTGCGAGTAGTCACGTATAAACTGATACTTCAGTTCAAAGTTGGCTCTTACCCTGTAACTTATATCATGCTGAAAACCCATTCCCAGGTTAGTGCCAAGCCGGTGTTTGGTTGTCCGTGGCATCTCAGTCGTTTCATCGAACAGCCAGTTGGAATAATGAATACCGCCAATTGGGTATAGCGAAGCAGTGATTGAGACAGGCAATACATAATGAGCATCAGCGTCAATCATCCACATCCCTTTATCTTTTATTTCCGGGAAATATGTGAATGAGGGCGCAAAACGAAGATTGTTGGTGTGGTAGTAATGCAGGTGACCACCAATACCGGGCCTGTTTATCTCAGTGCCATAAGAGGCATGAGCTCCAATACCTAAGGTGCCTTCAAACTGAGCAAACAGATCAGGTATGGAAATCAGCAGAAACAGAGTAAGTATTTGAAAGAATCTTTTCATAATTTTCATATTATCATCCCGCTTCCCAGGCATAAATGTGCTTCTTTATCATAAACAACTCCAAACTGTCCTGCAGCAATACCCTGAACCGGAATATCAGAGTGAATAGTATACATATCTCCTTTTTTAGATATCAACCCCTTTGTGAATTCAGGAGTATGCCTGATCTTGAAGCTGATCTCTCTTTCACCATCAAAATCGCCCCAAATATCTTTGGTGATAAACTCAAATCCCTGCATGTTTATAGTTTCACCATACTGATGTTTCGTGTCGTAACCCTTAGATACATAGATGATGTTGCGATTCACATCCTTTTTTATGACAAACCAGGGGCCGCCACTTAGTCCCAGACCTTTACGCTGCCCAATAGTGTGAAACCAGTAACCCTGATGCTTACCCAGAATATTTCCTGTTTCCAGTTCCACTATTAGTCCCTCTTTTCTGCCCATGTAACGTTCAATAAATTCATTGTAGTTCACTTTGCCCAGGAAGCAAATGCCCTGGCTGTCCTTGCGTTTCGCCGAGGGCAGATTCTGTGCAGTTGCAATTTTACGCACATCTGACTTTAAAAGATTTCCAATAGGGAACATAAGTTTTGAAACCTGCACGTAACTTATCTGACCGAGGAAGTAAGTCTGATCCTTTACATGATCTTTAGCAGTCGACAGCCATGTCATTCCATCCAGTTCAGTAGTGGTTGCATAATGACCGGTAGCAATTTTATCAAATTCATGACCCCATTTTTGTTCAAATACCCCAAATTTAATCAGCTTATTGCACATCATATCCGGATTGGGGGTCAGTCCGCGTTTCACTGACTCAATGGTGTAATGTACAACCGTATCCCAGTACTCCTCATGCAGAGATACAACCTCAAAGCGGCAGCCATATTTTTTTGCTATATATGTTACAATCTCAATATCCTCTTCAGAAGGGCAGTCAATATATCCGTCTTTATCTTCCATCCCGATCTTAATGTAGTAGATAGTTGGATCATAGCCCATCTCTTTTAGCTGATGTACTACAACAGAACTGTCCACTCCACCTGAAACCAACGCTGCAATCTTCATTTTTTGTCTTAGCTTAATTTTGAGGTACAAAGATAATCAAAACAAAAAAATAATGCTATCTTTACATCTTCGGAATGGTATATATGCAGTAAAACCATTACTGAGATACAAAAGTAGCCATAGTCATCCATGATTAAAGGCGGCTCCCACTCCCCGATGTGAATTCGGGCTTCTAGAGAAAAGAAAAATGATATATATAAATGACTTACAGATGGAATTATTCAACCCTATCAGACTACCAAAAAAATAGAAAAGATGAATTAGCGAAAGAATTAAATTTAAATTCCGTTTTAGCTGAACTGCTTATCAATAAGGGCATTGAATCAAAAGAAGAGGCAATGAAGTTTCTATATCCGAGTCTGGATGATCTGCACGACCCTTTTCTGCTTCCCGATATGGATAAGGCAATTAAGCGAATAGAGAAAGCTCTCGGCGAAAAGGAGAGAATTCTTATTTACGGCGATTATGATGTAGACGGCACAACAGCCGTAGCATTAGTATACAAGTTCTTTCGGGGAATAACCAATAATATCGATTATTATATTCCTGACAGGTACGATGAAGGGTATGGCATTTCGTTTCAAGGAATCGATTATGCCGTGAAAACGGGTGTTAAGCTCATAATCTCACTTGACTGCGGTATAAAAGCATTAACTAAAGTGCAATATGCCAAGGATAAAGGTATTGATTTTATAATAGGTGACCATCATGTTCCTGATGACAAGCTGCCTGATGCAGTTGCAGTTGTTGATGCCAAGCGTTCCGATTCCCTGTATCCTTATGATGAATTATCAGGTTGCGGGGTAGGATTCAAGATCGTACAAGCTTTTTCTCAAAGAAACGGATACCCTTTTTCTGATATTGAACCACTGCTCGATCTGGTTGCTGTTAGTATTGCATCTGATATTGTGCCGCTTACAGGCGAAAACCGTATAATGACTCATTACGGGTTAAAACAGCTTAATTCCAACCCAAGCTTCGGCCTCAGAGGTATAATAGAGATTTGCGGCCTTCACCGCAAACATATCACCGTTAATGATATAGTATTCAAGATAGGTCCCCGCATCAATGCTTCGGGAAGGATGATGAACGGCAAAGAGGCTGTTGATCTCATGCTTGCAAATGATATGACCTCTGCACGTGAAAAGAGTCTTAACATAGATCAGTATAACCTTGACCGCCGTGAACTGGATAAAAAAATCACTGAAGAGGCTATTGACTATATTGACACCAATCTTGATGTTGAGAATCAGACATGTATAGTGTTGTATGACGAAACCTGGCATAAAGGTATTGTCGGGATTGTAGCCTCACGACTTAGTGAAAAATATTACCGCCCTGCTGTAGTTCTCACAAAATCAAATAATATGATATCGGGCTCTGCACGTTCAGTTCCCGGTTTTGATGTTTATAAGGCTATAGAATCATGCCGCGATATACTGGAAAACTTCGGAGGGCATACATATGCAGCAGGACTTACTCTACGTGAGGAAAACCTGCAGGAGTTCAGGGAGCGTTTCAACAGACTGTCATTCGACGGCCTCGAACCAAAAATGATGTCTCCTCAGATTACGGTAGATGCAGAAATAACCTTCTCGCAGATAACGCCTGATTTTATCGATGGACTCCAGCTGTTCAATCCATTTGGTCCGGAAAATGATAATCCTGTTTTCCTCACAAGAAACATATTCGATTCCGGATATAGTAAGCTTGTTGGTAAAGGACAGCGCCATATAAAGCTTGATGTACTTGATGATTCTGTAACTGTGCCAATGCCGGGTATTGCTTTTGCTCAACACGACTTTTATAAGCGTATCAAAGATGGAAAACCTGTTGATATCTGCTATACAATTGAGGAGAATACACACGGCAGCAGATCTTATACACAGTTGATGATTAAAGATATAAGGGAGTAGATAATACAGGAGCATTTGAATATGGAATCGGAATTGTTTCACAATATATTAAAAGAGTATTGGGGATACACTTCTTTTCGTCCTCTGCAGGAGGATATTATTCAATCTGTCTGGGAAAAGAAGGATACACTCGGACTAATGCCGACAGGCGGGGGGAAATCCCTCACCTTTCAGGTTCCTGTGATGGCAATGGAGGGTATTTGCCTTGTTGTGACTCCTCTTATAGCTCTGATGAAAGATCAGGTCGATAACCTCCGGGAAAGGGGTATAAAAGCCGCTGCAGTATACTCCGGAATGTCGAGAGATGAAATAATCACCACCCTTGAAAACTGTATATTTGGCGGCTATAAGTTTCTCTATGTCTCTCCCGAACGTCTCTCATCCGATATATTCATAACCAAGCTTCAGGCTATGGATGTCTGCCTTCTCGTTGTTGATGAATCTCACTGTATCTCTCAGTGGGGATATGACTTTAGACCATCTTACCTTAAAATTGCGGATATCAGGAATATTCTGACTGATGTTCCTGTATTGGCGCTGACTGCTACTGCAACAACAGATGTGGTTGATGATATCCAGGAAAGACTTCGTTTTAAAGAGAAGAATGTTTTCAGAACAAGTTTTCTCAGGGAAAACCTCTCTTATGTTGTCAGACCGGCAGATAATAAAGTAGGCGAACTAATTCATATACTCAAATCTGTGCCCGGCTCCGGAATTGTTTATGTCAGAAGCAGAAGGCAAACCAAGGAGATTGCCATGGCTCTGAAGAAGGCGGGAGTCTCTGCAGATTATTTTCATGCGGGACTTTCGTACGAAGATAAGGTGTTCAGGCAAAATGCATGGAAGGCGGATGATTGTCGCATAATTGTATCCACAAACGCATTTGGCATGGGTATAGATAAGCCTGACGTGCGAACGGTAGTTCATATGGATCTTCCCAACTCACCCGAGGAGTATTTCCAGGAGGCAGGTCGTGCAGGACGCGATGGTAAAAAGTCATACTCAGTAATATTATATACAAAGTCAGACAGCGCCAAGCTAAAGAAAAGAATCGCCGACACCTTTCCTGAGAAAGAGCTTATTGTACGTGTGTATGAAGCGCTGGGCAACTATTTTCAGGTAGCAGTAGGATCAGGTTCAGGCAGAGTGTTCGATTTTGATCTGATAGAGTTCTGCAGACGATTCAAGTTGCCTTCCATGCAAACACATCATGCACTTAAAATCCTGGAACTTGCAGGTTATTTAGAATATACCGACGAAATTGACACAAGGTCAAGGTTGCGATTTCTTATTTACCGCGATGAGATGTATTCTTTGCGACTGGAACCGGTAACCGACGAGCTTCTCCACACTATAATGAGAAGCTACACAGGTGTATTCTCTGACGATATCTATATAGATGAGTCAATGATTGCTGGAAGGATAGGGAAGACTCGTCAGGAAGTTTATGATATTCTCATCAACCTGTCCAAACTACGTTATATATATTATGTCCCTGCAAAAAAAACGCCCTTTATAATCTATACCACCTCACGCGAGGGAACAGAGTATGTGGTAATACCCCAGTCAGTTTACGAAGAACGCAAAAAGCGTTTCAGTAAAAGGATACATTCTATAATCGACTACGCCGCAAATAGTGATGTCTGCCGAAGTCGTATGCTGTTGGTATATTTTGGAGAAACCGATTCAAAAGACTGCGGTTGCTGCGATGTCTGTCTCAGGAAGAATGAGTCAGGGCTTAGCAACTGGGAGTATCGACTGATCGGAGAAAAGCTGGAAGAGGCCTTTAATTCACAAACTACTTATCGTTTAAATGAACTTGTTGATTCTATCTCAGAGTCAGCTTCTTCGGCAGTATCTTCTTCAGAAACAATATCCTTTAGTAAGCAAGACGAAAACAATGAGAAAATAATTAAAGTAATCCGTTTTAAGATCGATTCGGGGGAATTGATGTTGGAGGATGACAGGATTTCGAAAGGAAAACGTTTATGACAAATGCCCACACAATTATTCACACGCTAATAAAGAATGAGGCGTGGACTTTGCTCAAAGAGGAGCTTACTAAGTTGGATGTGCCTGCAATTGTTACGCTAATCGAGCGAAGCAATGAGCTGCAGTCAACCATTTTATTCCGCTTTCTTCCCAGGGGAAAAGCAAAACAGGTGTTTCAGGAACTAGATCCTTCCAAACAAAAAAAGATCATCGATGGTCTTGCTCAGCATGCAGCTCTGCTGACCAACCTGATGAATGATTTAGAGCCGGACGACCGTACAGCTCTGTTTGAAGAATTAACCGGAAAAGTGGCTCAGCAGCTGATGCAGCTTATGAGTAAGGAAAACCTTCAAATAACCACTCAGCTTCTTGGTTACCCTGAGGACAGCATTGGACGTTTGATGACTCCAAAGTATGTTGCCGTAAAGTCGCACTTTACTGTAAAAGAAACGCTCAGTCATATTCGCCGATTTGGAGTGGATGCCGAAACCTTAAGCGTGGTTTATGTTGTTGATCAAAACTGGAAACTAATTAACGACCTTCGTATTCGGGATATTTTGCTTGCAAATCCCGACGATAAGATAGAAGATCTTACTAAACATGAGTTGATCGTGTTAAGCGCATTTGATGATCAGGAGACTGCTGTTCATGTTTTCAAGGATTATAATCGTGTAGCCTTGCCGGTTGTAGACAGTTCAAACACCTTGCTCGGTATTGTTACGGTAGATGATATCCTCGATGTGGCAGAAGAGGAACAAACCGAAGACTTCCACCGATTTGTCGGTGTTAAAGACGCTATTATAAACCCAATACAAGCATCAGTCACTTTTATCTATAAAAAACGTATCGGATGGCTTATGGCACTGGTTTTAATGAACATATTCTCGGGTTATGCGATGTCGCGTTTCGACACAGTTATAGAATCCATGGTTTCATTAG
>JAQUIZ010000019.1:25237-31027 GCA_028683355.1 Fermentimonas sp. | reverse complement strand
TCTTCACATTGTGTGATATTCTCTAATTTATTATCGTGTACTATATAAGTGTTTTCTATTCCAACAGCACCTATACCAGGAAGTACAAATTTAGGTTCCAGTGCAATAGCCATTCCTGATTCGAGAGTCTCTTTTGATCGTGGAGTAATAACGGGAGGTTCGTTTATTTCAAGCCCTACCCCATGACCTATGAATTTTGCTTGTTGAACAGTACCCATGAAATAATGTTGTAATCCACTTGAATTTACCATTTCTTCTGCTAAAAGGTAGATATCAGAACAGTGTGTTCCTGCTGTAGTTTGTTTTTTTACAGCATTATGAATTTCAATTGAGACTTCATGAGCTTTATATGCAATATCAGGTGCATGTTCTATTACAAAAGTTCTGCTCATATCATCCATATAGGGTTTATAATTACCAGCCATATCCACCATTAAAGTTGTGCCGGGCTTTAAAAGCGCTCCATTTGCACCTAAAGGTAACATTGGAGAGATACCTTCACCACCTAAAGCATAATCATAAGGTGAGGCTGTCTGTGCATTATCTCCGGCCAGCATACTCCCCATAAATATATCCATATTTTCACCAAAAGAGCGAAAAATACCAATTGATCCACGAAGTCTCATTTCTCTTTCTATCTCAATCTGCAGTTGCAAATCGCTCATACCTTTTCGGTATAGAGATGGAATCAATTGATATACTTCACTATGAATTTTTGCACATTCACGCATCTGACTTAGTTCGTATTCAGATTTAACAGATCGGATTTTACGGATTTTATCTGATATATTTAATAGTTCAGGCACATTCAATGCAGCCTGTAGTCGGTTAGCAGCATTTAAAGTAAGTTGGCTTGCTTCTATTAAGATTCGTTTTGGCAATGGTATTCCGACCTCCTGCAGCAGTCCGGGAATCTGTTCAGGTTTACGAATAGGAATTATTCTTTCATCAACAAGACCTGAAGGACGCTTTACGAAAAATATTGGTTCTCTGTCGGTTGTTATATATATATATCCGTCAAAAATAAACCCGCAGAGCCAGTATTGATTTACTGATGATGTGATAATGCAGGCTTCTGCATCTTTTTTTCTTAATATATTTTGAATTTTCTCAAACTTTAAGTTTGATTCTTCTTTAGTGAGTTTGTTCATATTCCTGTATACTTTTTATTCAAATATACTACAAAATGCGAAATATGTCTTCATCACACCAGTTTAATGAGCTTCAATATTCTCTAAAAAAATCTTAATCACATATATCAAAGGTTCCATTCAAAATAAATTGCTCTATCTTTACAAAAGGATAATTGAGGTGTTGAATAGCAACAATAGGAGTAGAATAGCAACATAGTGAGCGGAAAGATATTAATTGTAGAAGATGATCTCTCATTCGGGTCAATGTTATTAAAATGGTTTGAAAGGAATGGTATTTCGGCAACATTGTGCAACGGCATTTTGTCTGCTCAGGAGAAACTGTCGGAACCAGAGCCATTTGATATTGTATTGTCCGATCTTCGATTGCCGGATGGTGATGGAATTATGTTACTGTCGTGGTTAAAGGAGAAGAATAAATCGATTCCCTTCATAATTATGACCGGATATGGAGAAATTCAAACTGCTGTATCTGCTATTAAACTGGGTGCTTTTGATTTTTTGGAAAAACCGATTAATCCATCGGTCTTAACACAAAAAATAGAATCAGCATTTGAATCAGTCAAAGCTGAAAAAAATATTGGATCAAAAAGTGCAGAAAGTACAAAGATAAAAGAGTCATCACAAAGAATTAAACTTAACGATTCAGGATTAAAAATTGTCGAAGGAAAAAGTATTTTGTCAAAACAGATGTACTCGTATATTGATCTGGTTGCACCAACACAAATGTCAGTAATGATTGTTGGCGAAAGTGGAACAGGCAAAGAGCATGTAGCGAGAATGATTCACGAGAGAAGCACAAGAGACAAAGCACCTTTTATTGCCGTTGATTGTGGCAGTCTCTCAACTGAGCTGGCACCCAGTGAATTATTTGGTCATAAGAAAGGGTCATTTACATCTGCTATTGAGGATAAAACAGGTTTCTTCCGAGATGCAAACGGTGGAACTCTTTTCTTAGACGAGGTAGGTAATTTACCTTATGGAGTGCAGATGCAGATGTTAAGGTCGCTACAGGAGAAAAAAATCCGTTCTATCGGAACTTCAATAGATATAGATGTTGATGTGAGAATAATTACTGCTACAAACGAGAATCTGGAGCTGGCCATTTCTGAAGGTAAATTTAGAGAAGATCTCTATCATCGTCTTAATGAATTTAAGATTCGTGTTCCATCATTACGCGAAAGTGTTGAAGACATTCAACTATATGCTGATCATTTCAGAGAAGAAGCTAATATAGAGCTTGATAAAAATGTTAAAAGTATCACACGAGAAGCAATGGAAAGGCTTGAACACTATGACTGGCCCGGGAACTTAAGAGAGCTTCGTAATGTAATCAGACGTTCAGTATTATTTAGTTTAAGTGATGAGATCTCTACTGAAAACCTACCCGTTCTCAACAAATCAACACGTGAAATAGATTATGTTAGTGATATAATGCTCTTTCCAAAACCTGAAAATGAAAAAGAAAAAATAATAAACGCTCTTAAAAAAACAAATGGGAATAAAACCAAAGCTGCTATTTTATTAAATATAGACAGGAAAACGTTATACAATAAAATTCACCTTTATAACATCGAATTATAAGTAGTCTCTCTTTACATTATCTGTAAATTCCTTTATCATTCTTACACTCTCTGATAGATCAATTTGCCAATTTGGGTAAGCCGACTCGTCGTGGTTCCTTAGTTTGTCCATTTTAAGTAGATTAACACACAAGTAATCTGCATTAAGCTGACTTAAAAATGGATGTATTTTATGGCATATCTTCTGGGCTTCCTTAAAGTCTCCTTTATTAATCAGTTGGTTAAGGTTTTCTGTTTCAACTGATGATGATTGAACGAACAGTGTAAGCAGATCTTTTATATATTCAGTATCATTACCAAACATAGATACAAGTCCCGGGAACTTTTTCTCCAATGATATACCATTCAAATTATCTAAAGGATCTAATTTACCTGTTCTGTTGTTTTTCAACTCTTCTTTATTTGGTTCTCCCGATAAGATTTTAAGTAGCCTGCTCATCTGAACAGGTTTTTTTATTAAACCATTGAAACCTTCAGACATGGTTTTACCCAAAGAATATTCATCGTTAGCTGTCATCAACCAAACAGGGATTTCTGCATCCAGTTCTCTTATATCACTTAATACTTCTGACCCTGTTACATTCACCATTTGCATATCTGTGAACACGATATCGAAAGTTGAAATAAGCCTTATAAATCCCTTTATATCACGTGTATTACTACAAAGTTTTACCCTAAATCCTTTCTGGACAAGAAACTCTTGAATCATATTTCCCAAAGAAACATCATCTTCGAAAATTAATATTTTACTGTAGATACTGTTATTTACAAAAGAGCTGATTTCGTTTCCAGATTCTTCAGGTATAAAATCAGTTACATGTTTAACTGGAAACTTTATGTTTACAATAGTTCCACTCCCTTTTTCTGAAGAAATATTTAAATCCCCGTGTATTGAATCTATTAATCCTTTAGTAACATAAAGACCAAAGCCACTCCCCTCTGCCTTTAGAGGATTATTAGTTCTGGCGAAAGGTTTAAAAATCTTTTTAAGATCTTCTTTATCGATTCCCACCCCGGTGTCAGATATCGTAAACAGTAACACACCCTCCTTCTGAAGGCTCAGTTCTATATTCACAGTACCCTTAAGTGTGTATTTAACAGAGTTTGAAATTACATTCACAAAAATCTGCTTGAGTACAGTGTAGTCAGTTTCAATATAATAATGGGATTCAAGTTTGTTGGTAAAATTCAATTGAATATCCTTATCTTCTGTAAAAGGGCGAAACATACTTAGAATATCGTCGATGAGTTCTATTAAATCAAAGGTGCTTTTTTGCAGTGAAGCACTCTTTTGTTCAAGACGTGAAAACTCCAGCAAATTGGTAAGCATACTCAGTATATGTCTGCCTGAGTTTAGAGCAGATTTTATTTGTCTTTTCCTCACTTCCTGTTTTTCTTCCGAGTCCCAAATTTCCATGTACCCCATTATAGAACTTAGTGGGGTTTTTATATCATGTGATACTGATAAAAGTAGTTTATGGCGACTATCTATAAGTTCTTCAGTAAGTTTTTTTTCTTTTGAAAGTTCAACTCTGGCTCTTTTACCTTTGTTTAAATCATCAGTGATAAAGAATATAATAATCAGGATTAAAAATATTGATATTGCACCTACAGTAACTGCAAAAGTGAAGATTCTTTGAGTCAGCATCTCACTTTCATCTGTTCCCCGCTGTGTTATTTGTATAGCCTCGTTATAGAACTGAGTTATCAGCTTAGATATATTAAGAGATATATTTTGTTCTGCCAGAACCAGTTCCCGAACTTGTCTTTCTATTCTTTCCATTTGAGAAGTATAAGTCCTGGAAGCCTCCTCTGTAATGCCTTTTAAATCTGCATACATTATAGTATCAACTCTGCTTTCTGCTTTCGCTTCTTTTTCAGTGTAAGTTATATTAATTGTAGTATCAGGTTCGAATTTTGGATTAAAAAGGTGTGTAAGGCGACTCCAGAAATCTCTTCGCTCACGGTGAACAATTGTAGTATCGCTAATAGTAGTAACAACTATACTGTCTTTAACTATAGGCTCCATTGTCTCTATTCTCCTGTCAAGTTCCAATAGCGGACTTTGAGATCTGAACTGTCCCAATAATCTGTTTACAATTAAATTCTTTTCTCTTAAAAGTGAGTCTATGTCTTCAAGTAAAGCACTTTGGGTATTATCAGGCGAACTGCTTTTTATAATCTCTATCTGTTCTGAGATATCCTGAGATATCGAATCATATTGATGCTGGTAAACTCTGCGAGGTGATACCATATATTGGTTAAGTACGTCCTGTGCATTTTGTATTGATAAAATTAAATGATTACTATAAAGCAGTACTCTGTAAGAATTTTCCATTTCCTCCTTTTGAGCATCAATATTCTTTTTAAGAATAGTAGAGTAAACGAATAAACCGCTAAAAAAAAGTATAACAACAAGGAAAATCAATCCAATCTTTATTGTAATACGTTGTTCCGGTGATTTTTTTGTTTTCATGCACTTTTATATTTCAAACCTCAATTATAACTCAAATATACATGATATATTTTAATTGGCCATCACCCATTTATTTATCAATAAATTGTGGATCTATACTCAATAAGTGTGGAGAGATTCCACACTTTCTACATTAATTCCACACATATTATATTTGCGACATTATGGGATAAGAATATTTAATGTGCACAAAATGAGTTCAATAGTGTGCTGTTACGAGTTATGGAATTTCTTTAGTACGAAATTTGATAATTATATTACAGACGAAGAGTCGTCATAGGAAATATAAATGATTTAGTATTCATTAATGTTTTATTATTATGAAAAAAACTATTTTATCAATCGCACTTATCGCTGGTGTTTTCATGATGTCTAATTTAAATATTGCGAATGCAGCGTTAGAGCCATCCGTTATGATCACATTAGAAGATGATGATTTTGTAGATGTAAGATTAGAAGATCTGAATGAAGATGTACAGAATGCTATACGTGAAATTTCTGAGACATATAATGTAACATCAATAAAGTACAACAGCGAAAAGAAAATTACCAAAGTGACTGGTACAAGCAAGGAAGATCA
>JAQUIZ010000019.1:0-25137 GCA_028683355.1 Fermentimonas sp. | reverse complement strand
TAGAAGATCTGAATGAAGATGTACAGAATGCTATACGTGAAATTTCTGAGACATATAATGTAACATCAATAAAGTACAACAGCGAAAAGAAAATTACCAAAGTGACTGGTACAAGCAAGGAAGATCATTCAGAAAAAGTCTTTATTTTAGATGATGAAGGCAAAGCTGCTGACTCAAAACATGAACACAGTAACGAAGTAAAAGAAGAGACACATACACCTAAATTGTAATTAAGGGAACAAACTACACTATCGCACCTCTTTATTTTTTCCTGGTCAATTTACTCTACTTTTGATGACCATGGATAAACAATTACCCTCTTAAATGTGATATTTGGGAGGGCAATTTCTTTGAATACCGTATCATCCTGAACTTTGTTTACATATTTAATTAAAAATACTATATATAACCTACTTAAATCAGCCTGAAATAGTTTATAACCCCTTTGTAATTGGGTTAATATGCCGATATAATAATATGAGGATGGTATAAGCCGTTTATAAGCCAGACATAAGCGGGACATATGCCGGATACATGCAAATCACAGTAGAAATATATAATAAGTGCGAAAAAAATAGGAGAAAACTCACTTTTCCTCCTACTCAATTATTTAGATGTATACTTTCTTTTTCAACTATTCCAAATCTCCCACGCTGCCAGTGCCTGTAATTCAAGCATTTCTAGTCCGTTTTTTGTGGTGGCGCCCTTCTCTTTTCCTTTTCTCAAAAACATAGTTTCCTCAGGATTATAAACCAGATCGTAAAGTATATGTTCAGGAGTAAGATGATTATATGGAATGTCAGGGCAAGATTCTATCTCCGGAAAAGTTCCAACAGGTGATGCATTAATAATGATATTATGAGTATGCATAATTTCCTGCGAAAGTTCGCTGTAGCTGATTACTCTGCCCTTGTTGTTTTTACTTTTGCTGCGGGAAACATAAGACCACTCAATATCGATATCAGTAAGAGCTTGTGATACAGCCTTTGAAGCGCCACCTGTACCCAGAATTAATGCTTTGTAGTTTACACCTGGTTTTAAAAGAGGAGTGAGTGAGTCTTTAAATCCGATATAATCAGTGTTATATCCTGTAAGTTCGTAGAAATACATATCACCCGGTTTACGAATTACCTTAATAACATTTACAGCACCTATTTTTTCAGCTTCAGCTGAAATTTTATTAAGGAAGGGTTTAACTTTTTCTTTATATGGAATTGTAACATTCAATCCTTTCAGACGTTGATTAAACAGAATTACGCGACGGATATCCAATATATCTTCAATCTCAAAATTCAAATATTCTGCATCAATATTTTCCTTTCTGAACTTATCAGTAAAAAAACCTGCTGAAAAAGAATGTTTCAGAGGAAATCCAATCAGCCCGTACGTATCCATTTGCTCCTACTTTTCTGCAATATAAATAGTTGCAATCTCCTGGGTAAGTCTTCTTAAACGGATATTTCTAAAGCCGTTTTTTTTCAGAATAAGCATCATATCTCTTCCTTGAGGAAATGCCCCAATTGAGTTTGGGAGATACTCATAAGCTTTATGCTCAGTTGCAAATACCCCAGATAATACCGGCATCACATTGTCAGTATAAAATTTATACAACTCTTTCATAGGAGTTTTTTTAGGTGTAGTAAGTTCAATAAACATGAATACACCTACCGGTTTTAATACTCTAAGCACTTCTCCGAAACTTTTGTCAATATCCTCAAAGTTACGTACACCAAAAGCTGATATGGCAACATCAAAAGTGTTGTCAGGGTAAGTCATGTTTGCGCAATCCTGATTCTCAAATGAAATTATATTTTCATATCCTTTAGCCTTTACTTTTTCCATGCCAACAGCCATCATTCCATCAGAAATGTCAATAGCAGTTATCTTTTCCGGATTTAATATTTTATTTGCAAGAATAGCAAAATCTCCTGTTCCGGTAGCAATATCAAGGATATGAGAGTGAGGATATTTTTTTAAAACTCCGAGAGCTTCACGCCTCCAATAACTGTCGATACCCAATGAAAGTACTCCGTTGAGTTTATCGTAAGTAGGTGCCAGTATGTTAAACATCTGGGTCACCTGCTCTTTTTTTGGGCGTTCAGAGTCGTAAGGGTTCACTGATTCTACCTTATAATTCATTTTTCTAAGTATTTGGTTACACTATCTTTTATTCTTGCTTCCAGATCTTTTGCGTCAGCTTTAATAAATTTCTCACCTACAATTTTTTCATATAATTCGATATATCGCTCTGACACACTCAGGCAATACTCATCAGTCATTTCAGGCACCTGTTGGCCTTCTTGCCCCTGGAAACCTTTTTCCATAAGCCATTTGCGAACAAATTCTTTTGAAAGCTGTTTTTGCTCTTCGCCATTTTGGAACCGCTCCTCATATCCTTCGCTGTAGAAATAGCGAGAAGAGTCGGGTGTATGAATTTCATCAATCAAATAGATTTTACCATCTTTTTTTCCAAATTCATATTTTGTATCCACCAGAATCAGCCCTTTTTCTTCAGCCATTTCTGTCCCTCGTTTAAATAATTCGTAGGTGTATTTTTCAAGTTGCTCGTACTCTTCTTTACTTACCAACCCTTGTGTAATAATTTCCTCTTTAGAAATATTTTCATCATGACCCTCATCAGCCTTTGTTGTTGGAGTAATAATAGGTGTTTCGAATCTTTGATTTTCACGAAGTCCATCAGGCAAGCTTATTCCACAGATCGAACGGGCACCCTTTTTATAATCACGCCAAGCACTGCCTGTAATATAGCCACGTATTACCATTTCTACTTTATATGGCTCGCAACGAGTACCCACAGTAACCATAGGATCGGGTGTGGCAAGTTTCCAGTTTGGTACTATATCTGATGTAGCATCCAGAAACTTAGATGCAATCTGATTGAGAACCTGTCCCTTATATGGTATCCCTATTGGTAATACAACATCAAAGGCAGAAATACGATCAGTTGCAATCATTACCAAAATGTCATCTCCAATACTATATACATCACGCACTTTTCCGTGATACAGTTTTGATTGGCCCGGAAAATTATAATTTGTACTTGTAAGACTATTCATACTTTTTTGTTTTAATCAATTTCTAATTTATGTTCATCTTTAACCGGTTCTGATTCTTTTAAGCTTAGGGATTTAATATGTGCGTTTTCCTTTTCATAAGCTTCAACAATTCTCTGTACAAGCTTATGTCGGACAATATCTTTTTTATTAAACTCAACAGTTGCAATACCTTTTATATGACGCAGAATATTCATTGCATGAATTAATCCCGACTGTTGTGTACGTGGCAGGTCAATTTGGGTTATATCGCCTGTGATAATCATTTTGCCATTAAGTCCCAGTCTGGTTAAAAACATTTTTATCTGTGGTTTTGTTGTATTCTGAGCTTCATCAAGAATAATTACAGCATCGTTAAGAGTGCGGCCACGCATAAAGGCAAGCGGAGCAATTTGTATAATCTTATTCTCCAGATATTCTTTAAGCTTCAGAGGTGGTATCATATCTTCAAGCGCATCATAAAGGGGCTGCAGATATGGATCGATCTTTTCCTTCATATCGCCGGGCAAAAAACCGAGCTTTTCACCAGCCTCTACAGCAGGGCGACTAAGAATGATTTTACGTACCTGTTTGGTCTTTAAAGCACGTACTGCTAATGCTATTGCAGTATATGTCTTCCCTGATCCGGCAGGACCAATTGCAAATACCATGTCATTAACATCAAATTCCTCAGCAAGTCTTTTTTGGTTTGCTGTTCTTGCCAGAATTGGTTTTCCGTTTAATCCGTGAATAATTAGATTATCTACATTAATAACAGCTGGAGCTTTTCCTTTAACAATATCAATGATATCTTCTTCTTTCAGAACATTCATTTCAACACTGAATTTCTCCAGTTCATGAATTTTTTCCTCAAAAGCTGCAAGCTCTTCCTCTTCGCCAATTACCTTAATTACATTTCCACGGGCAACCATCCGTAATTTAGGGTATAAAGTTTTTATTAATTGCAGATTACTGTTGTTAACACCAAAAAATACAATTGGATCTACATTTTCTAATATGATAATTCGTTCAATCATTATTCATTATTTGAGAAATTCAGGGTAAACTGGTGTGGTTTATTCTCCTGTCCATCTACATAGTTGACAAAAGCGCTGTTCACCAGTCTATTACCTCCCGGGGTAGGGTAGTCGCCAGAAAAATACCAGTCACCCTTGTGGTTAGGGCATGCTTTGTGAAGATCTTCTATTCTCTGAAAAACTATCTTAACCTCTGCTTTAATGTCTTTTGATGTGAGCATTTGTGCAATCTTATCTGATATTTCTTCTTCAGTAAAGGGTGCATAAATATCTTTCACATAATTTACGATTTCCTCTTTTTTTCTGTGAAGTTGCTCTACAGATTTCTCGTATGTCTCTTCAATTATATTTTGCATCCCACGTTCTTTCAAAAGTGCAATAGCAGCTTTAAAAGCTATAAACTCACTCATGCGCGACATGTCAATACCATAACAATCGGGATATCTGATTTGTGGTGAGGATGAAACAATTATTATTTTTTTAGGATCCAGTCTGTCAAGTATTTTAATAATGCTCTGTTTAAGAGTCGTTCCCCTAACTATACTATCATCAATAATTACCAGGCTATCCACACCCCGTCTCAAAGAACCGTAAGTAACATCATAAACGTGAGCTGCAAGATCGTTTCTGGATGTACCCTGTGCTATAAAAGTACGCAGTTTAATATCCTTAATAGCCACCTTTTCAGATCGAACTCGTTTGGAGAGAATGCAGTCTATTTCCTCTTTACTAAGAGTGCTGCCCTTTTCGAGTATAATATTTGCTTTTTTATGATTGAAATGATCTTCTAGTCCCTGGAGCATTCCAAAATAAGCCACCTCAGCTGTGTTAGGGATGAATGAGAACACCGTATTGTCAAAATCATCATCTATAGCTTCAATTATTTCCGGTACAAGCAGTTCTCCTAACTTCTTACGTTCTCTGTAAATATCATAATCAGAGCCACGGGAGAAGTAAATACGCTCGAAAGAACAGGGAGTAATTTTTTCCTTTTTTTCAAGTACCTGATTAAGGCTGATTTTACCGTTGCGTTTAACAACAATGGCTTCGCCTGGCTGCAGTTCATGAACATCATCTTTTTTAAGATTGAAAGCTGTTTGAATAACAGGACGTTCTGAAGCAACAACTGCCACCTCGTCATCATGGTAATAAAATGCAGTTCTTATACCCCATGGATCTCTTAATGCAAAGGCATCTCCACACCCTACCAGTCCGCACAGTGCATAACCTCCGTCCCAGTTTTTAGATGCTCTTTTAAGTAAAAAAGGAATATCAAGTTTTTCTTCGATTATATGACTTACTTCCTGACCATTCTTATTGTTTTTGTCGATGCGGTCATACTGATACTGTACTTCTCTGTCAAGATAATGTCCGATTGATTCAAGCATAACGAAAGTATCAGCATAATCACGTGGATGTTGTCCCTCTTTTAGTAACTGGCCGAACATCTCGTCAACATTGGTCATATTAAAATTACCTGCAAGTGCAAGGCTTCTTGAAGCCCAGTTGTTTCGTCTCAACAGGGGGTGTACATAAGTCAGACCGCTTTTTCCGGTAGTGCTGTAGCGCAGATGTCCTATAAAAAGTTCCGCTGCATAAGGTACTGATTTTTTGACGAAATCGATATCATTCAGTTGCTCAGGACTAAATGCAGTGAAAGATGAATGTACCTTAGAGAAGATTTCAGATATTGCACTCGAACCAATAGCTCTTTCTCTGAAAATATATTCGTCTCCGGGAGAAGACTCAAGTTTTACAGCACCAAGTCCTGCACCTTCCTGTCCCCTATTATGTTGTTTTTCCATGAGCAAATAGAGCTTATCCAGTCCATATTGCCATGTGCCATATTTTTTATAATAATAATTAAGAGGTTTAAGTAAGCGTATGACCGCTATACCACATTCATGTTTTATAATGTCTGTCATTCTTTTATAATTGTCATTCTTTCCTTAAAGAAGATACAAATTTAATCTTTATTGGGGATAAAATATCCTTTTCTGAATGATATTATTGAGAAATAATGTCAAAACTACATTCGGTTATACATTGCTAAGCAGCTGATTTTATTTTATCTTTGTCAGAGTAAGTTTTAGATCAACTATGAATTGGGAACAGTTATTATCAGTAAAAAGATTTGGGCTTGAGCATTATGAAAATGCAAAAGAACATGAGCGAACAGAGTATCAGCGTGATTACGACAGGTTAATATTTTCTTCACCATTCCGCAGGCTGCAGAATAAAACACAGGTTTTTCCTTTACCCGGCAGTGTGTTTGTACACAATAGGCTGACGCACAGCCTGGAAGTGTCAAGTGTGGGACGCTCTTTAGGTGAGAATGTAGGTCGTGAGTTGCGTAATAGGTACCAAAACTCAAAAGCTCACTTCGAAGAGATCGGTTCAATAGTCTCTGCTGCATGTCTGGCACACGATCTTGGTAATCCACCTTTTGGGCATTCAGGAGAAGAGGCTATTTCAACTTTTTTCTTAGAAGGAAAAGGAAATTATCTGCAAGCTCAAGTTGAATCTGAAAATGGACGTTGGAGCGATTTTACCTGTTTTGAAGGCAATGCAAATGCAATGCGCCTTTTAATGCACAAATTCCGGGGAAGGAGAGAGGGCGGATTTGTTATGACATATTCCACTTTGGCATCCATCGTGAAATATCCATATTCCTCTGAATTGAGTGGAGGGAAAAACAAGTTTGGCTTCTTTGCATCGGAAGAGAAAGATTATGCACGAATTGCTGAGAGCCTCGGAATAATTAAGCTCAATGAAAGTCCTGTGAAATTTGCAAGATATCCTTTAGTTTATTTGGTAGAAGCCGCAGATGATATATGCTATCAAGTAATGGATATAGAGGATGCTCACAGGCTTAACTTAGTTTCAACTGAAAAAGCAAAGGAGTTATTACTGGGTTTCTTTGAAGGTGAGAGACGAGAAAGAAGGCTTAATAATTTGTCCTTAGTTAGTGATGTGAACGAGCAGATAGCTTATTTACGTGCAAGTGTAATAGGGTTGCTTGTTGGTGAGTGCACAAAGGTTTTTATGGAGAATGAAGATATAATCTTAAATGGAAGTTTTGAAGGCTCCTTAATCAAGCAGTTACCGAAAATAGTAAAAGATGCATATTTAACATGCTCCGCATTCGCTTTTAAAAATATCTATCGTTCAAAAGATGTTCTCGATATTGAGTTAGCCGGATATAGGATAATAGGTTTTTTGCTGGAAACGTTTACAAATGCGATATTAAATCCTGATCACACATACTCTAAACTACTTTTAGACCGAATTCCTGAACAGTATGAGACAGATTCACCCTCGTTGTATAATAAAATTCAATCCATTCTTGATTATATTTCAGGCATGACTGATGTCTATGCGTTGGATTTATATCACAAATTAACAGGTATTGGTTTGCCAATTGTTTAAATTGCGTTGCAATTTGATATAATTAAATATTTTATGATTTTTTATTGAAAAAATTTGGATTGTTTTAATTTCTTTTTTATATTTGTCTCGTGGTTTTTTCATAATAGTATTAGATTTAAGGTTAACATGTTTGGCAGGATGTCGTGAGACATTCTGCCAAATTACTTGTAATACAGTTCATAATTCAATGAAAGTGTAATAAACTTCTTTAATGTATATCATTCCTTAATTTGATTTTTAATGTTGTGAAAACTTTTTTATTTTTGTAAAATAAAATATTCAAATGGGTAAAATAATTTCGAAAATTATTCTTATATTTATAACTGTATTGCTTATTCAGTGCGAATCTGACAAAAAAGCAATATACAAGGAGCTTTCTCAGATGGCAGCAGATCTTAATATATCAGCCCCGGTTATGCTCGATCAATATACACGTTTCGATAATGCTGCAGTAAGTGATGATAACGTATTCAGATATAATTATACAGTATTGAATAGTTCAAACCCGGATTCATTGATCCAGGAGGTTTCTGCGAGTTTGAAAGATGCCATAAAAAAAGAATTTTCATCTAACCCTCAATTAGTTTTTTTTAAGAAAAACAATGTTATTATCGAATATGTTTATAAAAATGAGGGCAATCAGGTTATTCGTTTGTTACAGATAAATCCCGAAGATTACCAATAAAATTATTTATTATGAATCACTATTTTTTTATCGATGAAACCGGTAAACAGAGAGGTACCTTCTCTCCTGTAGAACTAAGACGGGAAAATATCAAGCGTGAAACACTTGTATGGACTCAAGGAATGGAAAACTGGAAACGTGCAGATGAGGTAAGTGAACTGAAATTTATTTTTGAGCAGAGTGGGGTTGAACAAATCAGTGAGCCACAACCAGGTATTCCGGTTAGCCCTGAAAATGTCGCATTTGAAAAAGAAAACAGGAATCTAATGCCCAAAACCTGGTTAGTTGAGTCAATTCTTGTTACAATTCTCCCCTTTATGTTCTGCGGTAGTTTTCTAAGTCTATTAGGAATCATTGCAATAGTATATTCTGCACAAGTTGAGTCATTTTACAACAGGGGAGATTATACTGCAGCTCTGGAATCATCGCGATCAGCCGGTAAATGGACGAAAATTACTTTCTGGATTTTTATTGCGTGGGTGTTGCTGTTAGCAGTTGCAATGTTACTGCTTTTTGGACTTTTAGGCTTTAGTCTTACCGGAATGGGAGATTTAATTGATTTATAATAATTTAATTACATAATAAAATGGAAGATTATAACAACATCCCTCCGGTTCAGGATTCTCCGCAGCCTCCGCCTCCACCATTAACCTCACAACATTTAAATCAGGAGGAGGACATACCACCTTTGAAACCTAACAATTGGCTATGGCAGTCTATTGTAGCAACACTGTTTTGTTGTAATGTTCTTGGTATTGTAGGAATTGTGTATGCTGCAAGAGTTGATGTCCTTTACTACAATAAGAAATATTCTGAGGCTGAGAAGAACGCAAAGAACGCGAAAACATGGACTATTATTGCATTCGTATTAGGATTGATTTCAATAATATTGTGGGTAGTTATGATGTCTACCGGCAATATGCCTTCATATCTTGAAGAAATCATTGAAAACAATGCAAGTGGTTATAATTTTTGACTTACTCTGCAATATAAGTGAGTAAGAAAATTAAAATAGTTTTAGGTGCTGTCATAGTTTTTATGCTAATGGCAGCACTTTATCTGTTTTATAATCTTAATCCTGAGACTCAGCCAATCTTTCCTAAATGTCCGTTTCTTTTGCTTACAGGTTTTGAGTGTCCCGGTTGCGGTACACAGAGGGCTATTCATCAATTGCTGCATTTGAATTTTGGAGCTGCTTTAAAATATAATGCATTTATGGTAGCTGCATTACCATATGTTCTCATGGGTGTATATATGGAATACTTAGGAGGTAAGCAGCGTAACATAAAACTATATAGAATTTTATTCGGCAGATATTCGGCTTTAGTGATACTTGCTGTAATTATACTATACTGGATATTAAGAAATATTCTATAGACTATTATTTGCTTCAGCCCGATTGTATGCTATTTATCTATCTACAGTAGTTATTTAACTATGATCATTCAATTTCTCTTTAAGGAAACGGCCTGTGTGAGAATCTTTGCATTCTGAGATTTGTTCAGGTGTCCCTGTACACACAATATTACCTCCGGCTTTTCCACCCTCAGGACCAATATCTATAATATGGTCAGCACATTTTATTATTTCCATATTATGTTCAATTATTATAACTGTATGACCCCTTTCTATTAGTGAGTTAAAAGCTTTGAGCAGTGTTTTTATATCATGAAAGTGTAATCCAGTTGTGGGTTCATCGAAAATAAAGATTGTCGGACGCTCTTTCTCCTCTCCAAGGAAAAATGCAAGTTTTACTCTCTGGTTTTCACCACCTGATAGTGTTGAGGAAGATTGTCCAAGTTTTATATATCCTAATCCCACATCTTGAAGTGGTTGTATTTTCTTAGTGATTTTCTTTTCTGTTGCACCTTTTTGCTTACCAAAAAAATCAATAGCTTCGTCAACTGTCATCTCCAATACATCATATATTGTATTGCCTTTATATTCAACTTCAAGTACTTCTGCTGAAAAGCGTTTCCCATGACATGTTTCACACTCAAGCTTAATATCTGCCATAAACTGCATCTCAACAGTTATGGTGCCATCTCCTTTACACTCCTCACATCTGCCACCCTCAACATTGAATGAAAAATATGCCGGTGAAAAATTCATCTGTTTTGCAAGTGGTTGAGATGCAAAAAGCTTTCTTATTTCATCAAAAGCTTTAAGGTATGTAACAGGGTTTGAACGAGAAGATTTTCCCAATGGATTCTGATCAACAAACTCAACAGCTTTAATAAGCTTGAGATCACCACTTATTCCGCTAAATTCAGCTCTTTCGAGTGCTGTACCTTTATAATGATGCTGAAGTGCGTTATAAAACACATCATTAACAAGTGAAGATTTGCCTGATCCGCTTACACCTGTCACAACAGTCATTACATTTAATGGGAACTTAACATCAATATTTTTGAGATTATTTTGACGCACTCCCTTAACCTCAATATAATTATTCCATTTTCGTCTGACATCCGGTATACTAATCTGTTCCTCCCCTGTAAGATATTTAACAGTATAGCTGTCACTGTTCATTTTAAGCTCAGACACGTCACCCTGATACATTACCTCTCCGCCTAAACGACCTGCTTTAGGGCCAATATCAATAATGTAATCGGCAGCACGAATAATTTCTTCATCATGTTCTACAACAACAACTGTATTGCCCAGGTATTTGAGTTCTTTCAATACATTAATCAGTAAATATGTGTCGCGCGAATGAAGACCAATACTTGGTTCATCTAAAATGTAAAGTGAACCGACAAGGCTGCTGCCTAAGGAAGAAACCAGATTAATGCGCTGACTTTCTCCCCCCGAGAGAGTATTTGAAAGTCGGTTAAGAGTAAGATATCCCAGTCCTACATCCAATAGAAACTGAAGACGGTTGTTTATTTCTGTAAGTAATCTTTCAGATATGGCTGCATCAGTCTCACTAAGTATGAGATTGGTGAAAAACTCTTTAAGTTCAGTTACAGGCATCAAAACAAGTTCAGTTATTGATTTACCGCCAACTTTTACAAAAAGTGCTTCAGGTTTAAGTCGTGCACCTTTGCAAACATAACATTCAGTCTTTCCACGATATCGAGCCAGCATTACACGGTTCTGTATTTTATACAGGTTCTTTTCAAGCATTTCGAAGAAATCATTTATTCCATAGATTTCATGCTCATGACGTCCGTTCCAGAGAATATCCTTTTCCTCATTATTAAGGTCATAATATGTCCTGTGAATCGGGAAGTCAACTTTATAAGCGTTGTTCACGAAATATCGTTTCCACTCACTCATTTTTTCACCTTTCCAGCATTTTACGCACTCCTCCTGTACAGATAAGCTTTTATCAGGTATTACCAGATTTTCGTCAATTCCTACAATTTTACCAAACCCTTCGCATTTGGGACATGCACCGGCAGGACTATTGAAGTTAAACATCATTTCGGAAGGTTCTTCGAAAATTATTCCGTCAGCTTCGAATCTATTTGAGAAAAGAAAAGATTCAATTCCTTTTTCTCCCCAAAAACGTACTAAACATTCACCATTACCTTCAAGAAATGCAGTTTCTACTGAATCTGACAGACGGTTTACAGTTGCTTTATCTGAAGAGCATGAAAGTCGGTCTATTACAAGAAGAATTTCCTCTTCCGGAGGTAGTTGCTTTTGTTCTAGCAACTCGTCAATACGATAAAACTGTTCACCTACTTCTAGACGACTGAATCCCTCCTTCATTAATATTTCAAGCTGCTCGCGCAAATCGCGATTATTGCGCAGCTGGATGTGGGTTAGAACCGCCATCCGTGTGCCATCTCTATATTGATGCATCTTGTCTATTACATCCTGCACATAATGTCTTTTCACTTCTGATCCTGAAACAGGTGAGATAGTTTTACCAATTCGGGCGTAAAGTAATTTCAGATATTCATAAACCTCAGTAGAGGTTCCCACAGTTGATCTTGGGTTTCGAGATGTGGTTTTCTGTTCTATCGCGATTGCAGGGGGAATGCCTTTGATGTAATCAGCTTCAGGCTTATTCATCCTGCCAAGAAACTGACGTGCATATGCGGAAAGACTTTCAACATAGCGTCTCTGCCCCTCAGCATATAATGTGTCAAATGCAAGTGATGATTTTCCAGAACCGGAAAGTCCTGTGATTACCGTGAAACTATTGCGGGGGATACTAACATCAATATTTTTGAGGTTATTGACGCGTGCTCCTTTTATTTCTATCTGTTTTAGATTACTCATACCTTGAAAATAGTGACTTAAAACGAAAACCTAACCTACAAAGGTAATCACTTTAAACTCTCCAAAAAAGATGCTTCTGTCAAATAAATCAAAATATTTTGTCTAAATTTGTCCATTGACGATGAAATAAAGCTTTAGGATTATATTCCGAAACCCAAAATCAATTTCAATGGTAGAATTACTTTCCCTGGCCTACAACGAATTTAAATTGCCGATTGATAATCCGGTTTTGATCTTTGCTATTCTTCTGTTGATTATACTGCTGTCACCTATTCTTCTTAAGCGTTTTAATGTGCCCAGTATTATCGGATGGATTATTGCAGGAGTAATAATCGGGCCCTATGGATTAAACTGGATTGATAACAATAACGCTGGAGTTGAGTTGTTTTCTACTATTGGCTTGTTGTATATAATGTTTATAGTAGGATTGGAGCTCGACTTTAACGAGTTTATTCAGAACAGGAATAAAAGTATTACTTTCGGTTTTTTTACATTTATTATTCCTATAATAATCGGATTTCCTATTTGTCACTACCTGCTGGGCTATGATACAAATGCAAGTTTACTTACTGCCAGTATGTTTGCAACACATACACTAGTTGCATACCCAATTGTAAGTAGAATGGGTGTGGCACGTAATCAGGCAGTTGCTATAACCGTTGGTGGAACAATACTCACTGATACGGCAGTTCTTATAATACTGGCACTGATTTTATCTAACAGTGATGGTGGATTAGAGTTCAGTTTCCTTATTAAGCTTTTGCTTTCACTGGTAATTTTCTCAGTCATTATTTTTATGTTAGTGCCACGTATTGCGAAGTGGTTCTTTAAAAGAGCAGATTCAGAGAAATATTCCAATTTTATTTTTGTCCTGTTTGTGGTCTTTGCTGCCGGCTTTCTTGTGGAGCTCGGTGGAATTGAGCCTATTATAGGTGCTTTTGCAGCCGGTCTTGCATTAAACAGATTGATACCACATTCATCTGCTTTAATGAATCGAATAGAATTTTTCGGAAATGCACTTTTTATCCCAATATTTTTAATATCTGTTGGAATGCTTGTAGATATGTCTGTAGTACTTGATGGGCCACGGACTTTAATAGTAGCATTTACACTGACTATAGTAGCTTTACTTGGCAAATGGCTGGCAGCTTATGCTACACAGAAATCTTTTCATTACACCTTAATTCAAAGGGATCTGATATTTGGTCTGAGCAGTTCGCATGCCGCAGCAACACTTGCAATTATACTTGTTGGTTACAGAGCAGAAATACTTGATGAATATATTCTTAACGGTACTATTATACTTATATTAATTACATGCCTGGTAGCTACAATCGTTACTCAAAGAGCTGCAAAGAAAATAGCCATAAGTGAGGAGAATGAGCCGTTAACTCCTGCTACAATGGGAGAATTTGCTCAGGAAAAGATACTTGTTCCAATAGCAAATCCCTTAAATATTGGTCATCATGTTGAATTAGCAATGTTGTTGAAAGATAAAAAATCGGTCAACTCTATATCTCTTCTCGGAGTGATGGTAAATAATGAAGAGGTTGAAAAAAATATAGTAAACTTCAGAAAACAACTTCAGGAATATATTTCCACAGCAACTGCTGCAGAGGTTGATGTGGATATAATTACAACTATAGATCATAATCCTGCGGATGGAATTACAAGGATTGCTAAAGAAACTATGACTGATTTGGTGATATTAGGCTGGCCGGGAAAGGCAGGAATATGGGACAAGCTTTTGGGTGAGAAAATTGAGCAAATCGTTAAGAACCTAGATAAAAATTTGTTTGTATGTCATTTAGATAAGAACCTTATAACACATAAAAGAATAGTTGTTATCTCTCCTCCACTTGCCGAAAAAGAAGATGGATTTTCTTTATGGGTAAATAAGATAACAAAACTGTCAACTGAACTTTCTATACCTATACTACATCTAGGAGATCCGCATACATATGAAGTTATTTCTTCACACAAAAAATCAGGCAACATTACTTTTCAGCCATTCACAGATTGGGATAACCCAATATCATGCGGTAATCAGATTAAAGAAGATGATTTGATAATTCTTATTTCAGCACATCAGGGCTATATTTCACATATACCGGTTTTGGAAAGTTTTCCTACCAGATTAGAGAATCGCTTTCCAAATTACAACAGAATAGTTGTATATCCAAAACGTAATATAGTAGAGGAGTTGCTGGAGTCAGATGATTTTATTTTTACTCCATAATATAACTAATCATCAATAAAAAAATCCATCCGTTTATAAAAAAACTTTTCTTAATCGAATAATGAATAGAAATCTTTTTTTTGTGTGCTTGTTCATAATCACAATTTTTCTTTCTTCTTGTGGTACTTCAAAAAGCACGCTTACACACAAAGCCGATTCAACTCCAAAGAGTGAGTTTCGCGGAGCCTGGATTCAAACTGTCGGGCAATCTCGGTATAGCCAGATGAATAGCTCTGCAATGAAGCATTATCTATCTGAGATGGTCAGGAAACTTGATGAAGCAGGAGTCAACGCTGTAATATTTCAGATAAGACCCGAAGCCGATGCTTTTTACAAATCTGATCTTGAGCCCTGGAGCAGATTTCTTACCGGTCAGCAGGGTAAAGCTCCAGATGACCCGGATTTTGATCCTTTGGCCTTTATCATTGATGAGTGTCATAAACGAGGTATGGAGCTGCATGCATGGCTAAACCCTTATAGAGTAAAAACTAATATTAGTAATCCACTTGCAAATAATCATATATACAATAGATATCCTGAGAGGTTTGTACAATATGGTAATCAACTGTTTTTTGATCCCGGTCTTCCCGAAAACAGGACATATATATGTGAAGTTGTTCGTGATATTGTTTCTCGTTATGATGTAGATGCAATTCACATGGATGACTATTTTTATCCATATCCAATTGCAGGAGAGTCATTCCCTGACGATAAAAGCTTTAGAATGTATGCATCATCTCAGGGATTTTCATCATCGCAGAGGAGCGACTGGCGCAGAAATAACGTGAATCTGCTTATTCAACAAATAAAACTAACAATCGCAGGCACAAAGCCTTGGGTGCGTTTCGGAATCAGTCCTTTTGGTATTTATCGCAATAAGAGAAATGATCCAAATGGCAGCGATACAAATGGATTGCAGAACTATGATGATCTTTATGCTGATATTAAACTGTGGGTAGAGAAGGGGTGGATTGACTACAATTTACCGCAACTTTACTGGGAGATAGGTCATAATGCTGCAGATTATACTACTTTGCTACATTGGTGGAATGAGAATAATTTTGAGCAACATTTATATATTGGACAAGATTTGAAGAGGAGCATAGACAGGAATGAACTTAGTGTAAAAATTGATCAAACAAGAGAAATGCCTTTTGTTCATGGTAATTGTTATTGGTATGGTTATCAGATTCTGGATAATATTGAAAATGTTGCAGATATTCTTAAAAATGATATACATAGTGCTAAAACCTTAATACCGGCATATACACATATGCATGATGGCCGGCCTAAAAGAGTTAGTAAACTATCGGAGGTTTATACTGAGGATATGCATTTCCTTTCATGGGAACATAACAGAAATATTGCAAATCCTGAGACTGCACAAAAATTTGTGGTGTATCGTTTTGATGAAAATGAAAAGGTAGATATTAATCAGGCTCAAAATATTGTTAATATAACACCGGATAATTTCTTTCTGCTGCCTTATGAAGGTGGACAAAGTAGATATACATATGTAGTAACTGCTTTAGATGCTTTTGGAAATGAATCAAAAGAGAGAAAAATTAAAGTAAAGCTATAATTATTAGTTATATCTTTGCATCGCAGAAATCAGTGAAAGAGATAAAGCATAGGGTATTTTATAGATTGAAAAAGAACAGATGGTAGAGAATGAACAATTTCCGATGATAGCCAAAACATTAGCTGAGCTTGAAGATGTATTGGCTGAAGAATTGATTGGTTTAGGTGCAAATAACGTTGAGATAGGTACTCGTATGGTATCATTTACGGGTGATAATGCCTTGATGTATAAAGCTAATCTCCACTGTCGTACGGCACTTCGTATTCTAAAGCCGATATATGAGTTTAAAGCAGAGACAGCAGATGAGGTATATGAAGCAATAAAACAGTTAAACTGGGAGGATTACCTTTCTCTGGATTCAACATTTTCTATTGATGCGGTTGTCTTTTCTCATATTTTCACTCATTCCAAGTTTGTGGCATATAAAGTAAAAGATGCCATTGCGGACTGGTTTACAGAGAGATACGAAAAGCGTCCTTCTGTTAGTTTGACCAATCCTGATGTAATGCTAAATTTTCATGTTTCGCATAACAAATGCACTCTTTCGTTAGATAGCTCAGGAGAATCTCTTCACAAGCGTGGTTATAGGGTTGCTCAGACAGAGGCGCCTCTCAGCGAAGTACTTGCTGCCGGGATGATACTTAAGTCGGGCTGGAAAGGTGAAAGCACATTGATTGACCCTATGTGTGGATCAGGAACGATATTAATTGAGGCAGCAATGATTGCGTTAGGTATTCCTCCCGGAATTCACCGTCAGAGTTTTGCGTTTGAGAAATGGAGTGACTTTGATAAAGATCTGTTTAGTGAAATTTATAATGATGATACAGGTACAAAAGATTTAATGTATCCAATAATTGGGTCTGATATTTCATCCAAAGCAATTTCAATTGCAGAAAAGAATATAAAAAATGCTGGACTGAAGAAATATATTGAGTTAAATGTAAAGCCATTTCAGCAGTATACAGAAGCGCCGTCAGAAACCGGAGTTATAATTACTAACCCTCCATATGGTGAGCGAATAAAAGTGGATGAGCTTGATGAGCTTTATTCTATGATTGGTGAACGCCTCAAGCATGTTTTCACTGGTTATAGAGCTTACATACTCAGCTACGGTAAAGAGTCGTTTGACGCAATCGGTTTAAAGCATTCCAGAAGATTTTTTCTTTATAACGGCCCCTTGGAATGTGAGATGCGTGAATATGAGATTTTCTCCGGTAAACGTAATGAGTTACCTAAAGAAACTATAGATCGTACTAAGTCAGGCAGGAGAGATAGTTATCATAATGAACGAAATTCCAGAGAAGGGTATCGTCGTTCAAGACGTTCTGAAAATGATGAAACGGAACAGGGCAGTAACGACTTTAGACGAGAAAGCAGAGAAGATAGGCCCCGTAGAGATAATAGATCGGGTAGATTTGGAGTTTCTGGAAGAGAAGAAAGACCTCGTAGAGAAGATAGGTCCCGTAGAGAAGATAGACTCAGTGGTGAAGAAAGACCCCGTGGAGATGCTAGGGTTCGCAGGGATATAAAACCACGAAGTGATGAAAGGTCTGATAGAAAAAGTGACAGGCCTTTTAATGCTGAAAAACGGCCATACAGGAAACCGGAAGAGGGTGAGCGCTCATTCAGCAGGGATCGCAATCAGAGCGGACGCTCATTTGATGCACGCAGTAAAGATAGACCTCGTAAGCCTTTTGGAGAGAGAAGTGAAGGGTTTTCAGGTAAGGAAAAGCCCAAAAGAGCAGGTAATAAACCGGGTGGCGATTCAAATAAGTCAGAAAGGTCATTCAAAACAAGGGGAACTTCAAATCAAAATGGTGACAGGAGAGGATCTTTTTCTAGTAAAGGTGAGAGACCATTTAAACCAAGGAAGAAAGATTAGTTATATAAAAAGGGGAACTCTACTTTTTATATAACTGTGTCATTATTTTTGCAATTTTTTTTACTGCTATACGGTCAATTTTGCCACTTCGCGTTAAAGGGATATCTTTTACTTTAATTATATACATTGGCTGCTGATAACGTGGCACTGTTTTAATAAATTCCTCCGATTGTTGTTGGTCTTCAATATTATCAACAAGCAAAACGATAGCTTCTCCTAATTTTGAGTGGGGTATGGAAGAAATAGCATAACTGCCTTTCATAAAAGGTTTGAGTATATCTTCCACTTCTTCGGCCTGAACTTTTATGCCCCCCGTGTTGATGATATTGTCAATTCTTCCGATAATCCTGAATGAGACATCATTGCGTATTTCCGCTATGTCGTTAGTAATTAAAGTATCATCAGCAATCTCAGGAGCATCAATAACAAGGGTTTTGTTATCTGAAAGTTTTAATTTTACACCGGAAAGAGGAATATAATAATCAGTTGCGTCTTTTCCGTTAATTTTTCGAAGACCTATATGTGAAACAGTTTCAGTCATACCATAAGTCGAATAAACAGAGTTGGAAAATAATCTTAATTCTTCTTCCAACTCTTTGTTTATTGCTCCACCTCCAATTATTAAATTACTTATCTTAGATAGTTTTATTCTCTCATTTTCATTTTGAAGTGAGTTGTATACCTGTAAAGGAACCATAGCTGCAAAATCAAATGACATTGAGATCTCTTTCAATGGGTGTCCTTTTGGCTCCACAGGATAGATATCCAAGCCGCAATAAATTGCACGTACTAACATCATTTTACCTGCTATATAATCGACAGAAAGACAAAGAAGAGCCTTGTCATTCTCTTTAAGCCCAAAGAATTTACAGGTCATAGAAGCACTCTCCAACATCTGTTTTTTGCGAACGATTATCTCTTTTGGTTTTCCTGTTGAGCCTGAGGTGTAAAGCCTGATTGTTTCGTCATTAGAAAACCACTCTTTCAGGAAAAGGTAGATCTGTTTGTGGAAATCAGAACTAGTGAAGAATGATGGCATATCTTCTCCCTTGAAATCTTCCCTGTAAAAATTAATCCCTGAGATCTTTATCTTATCCATTTACCAATTCATTTAGTCCGGGGAACGTCCCTTTCGGATCAAACCATAAATATTCACCCTTGATTTCCAAAGGCAGAGGTATATTATTTGAATATAGTGAACCGGTTCCCAATCCTTGAGGTAAGCTATTGTTGAGGGTAGAACACCACTGAGAAATAGAGTTTAAACCAATATTGGATTCCAAGGCAGAAGTTATCCAATATGATATTCCCAATTCTTTGGCAATTGCAATCCATTCTTCACAACCACTTATACCACCATGCAGTGAAGGTTTGAGAATAATAAATTGTGGCGTTATTGCATTAAGCATTATCCGTTTCTCATAATAATTATTTATTCCGATTAACTCTTCATCTAAAGCAATAGGTATCGATCTGTTTTTGCATAAAAATGCCATCTCTTCCCACATGCCTGTTTTAATTGGCTGCTCAATAGAATGAATGCCTAAGTTGGCAAGTTGATTGAGTTTTTCTAAAGCATCTTCGAAACTAAAACCTCCGTTTGCATCAACTCTTATTTCCAGCTCTTTCGGTGTGAATTGTTTGCGGATAAACTTTAATAACTCTAACTCCTTGTTGAAGTCTATAGCTCCAATCTTCAACTTTATACATCTGAAACCTTTTCCAAGTGCAGTTTCAATTCTATTCTTCATCTCAGCAAAATCGCCCATCCAAATCAGGCCATTTATATTTATTCCTTTTTCACCCCTGCTGAAAGGAGTGTTCCATAGTTGCCATGAGCCTTGCTGATAATGGCGCATAGCTGTCTCGAGTCCAAAAAGTATAGATGGATAATTTTTAAGTAGAGTAGAGTCAACAAACTGTTTCTCTTCAGTGATTCTGCAAAAAGAAATTAACTGCTTTTCATAATCATCACTGAAATCGCAGCTTAAATCCTGCAGAGGAGCACATTCGCCTATACCAAAGTGTGATCTGTCTTCGCTGTTTATTACACAAAGATACCATACTTTGTGCTCAAGGTAAACACCACGCGAAGTACCGGCAGGTCTTTTGAACTTTAGTGTGTATGGAACAATATCTATTTTAAACATTGAAAATTAAAAACAACATTAAGACTATTTTTCAAGGGAGTTTAGGGAATTTGCCAAAATCGGGTTCACGTTTCTCTAAAAAGGCTTGCTTTCCTTCCTGTGCCTCTTCTGTCAGATAATAAAGCATTGTTGCGTCTCCTGCAAGCTCCTGTATTCCGGCCTGACCGTCAAGTTCTGCATTCAAACCTGCTTTAATCATGCGAAGTGCAAGAGGACTATGTTTCATCATTGTTTCGGCCCATTCAACAACTTCATCTTCAAGCTGGTCGAACGGAACGACTTTATTAACCAGACCCATGTCAAGTGCTTCCTGTGCAGAATACTGGCGACAAAGGAACCATATTTCACGAGCTTTCTTCTGACCAACTATACGTGCAAGGTAGGATGAGCCGAAACCTGCATCGAAACTGCCAACACGGGGACCGGTCTGTCCAAATATTGCATTGTCTGAAGCGATTGTAAGATCACAAACTACATGTAATACATGTCCCCCACCAATAGCGTAGCCATTTACCATTGCAATCACTGGTTTAGGTATAGATCTTATCTGTTTCTGTACATCCAGAACATTTAAACGAGGAACTCCATCCTTGCCAATATATCCTCCTTTACCTTTCACATTTTGATCTCCTCCTGAGCAGAATGCTTTATCACCTGCCCCTGTGAGAACAACTACACTTACTTCTTCCATTTCACGGCAAATTCGTAATGCATCACTCATTTCACCAGTTGTCGTAGGTGTAAATGCATTACGGTACCTGGGACGATTTATAGTGATACGGGCAATGCCATTGTAAAAGTCAAACAGAATATCTTCATACTCCTTTATTTTTGTCCAGTTTCTCTTTGTCATAATTTATTATTTTCCTGTTGTTGATAATATGATTTTATCTCTAAACTGTTATTTTCTATAGTTGTAAAAACCTCCAGTAATATTGGTGCTCTACTCTCAGGGGCAAGCAGTTTTGTAATCATTTCCTGCAACTCTGCTGAATTGTATGCAGATAAGTATTTAAAACCCTGTTGTTCTGCCCACTTTTTTGCTGTGGTATTGTGTACTGCTGTAATATAATCAGGTAAAGCTTCAGATTTGTTCAATCCCGGCAGTGTGTCAAAAATTCCACCTCCTCCATTATTGTTAATCATTATTCTCAGATTAGATGATATGTGACGATTCCAAATTCCGTTCATATCATAAAAGAAACTCAGGTCGCCAGTTAACAATACAGTCAGGTTCTTTGATGCAGCAGAATAACCAACAGCTGTTGAGACAGAGCCCTCAATTCCGTTAGTACCGCGATTGCTGAAACATTTGGTGCCGGTAGGTATGTCAAAAAGTTGTGCAAGATAAACAGAATGGCTATTGGCCAGTTGAAGCGATACACTTTCCGGGAGAGAGTTCAAAAGCAATCCGGTTGCATACAGATCAGAGTACTCAACTTTCGGTTCCGTAAAACTTGCGCATCTATTCTCCCACAACTTTTTGTATTCCAAAGATTCAGAAAAAGTCTCTTCAGATTTAACACTTGCATGGCTTTTATCAATAATACTACCGGAAATATATTTAAGGAAAGTCTCATCATCACTCCTAATTATGTCTGTGATGTTCTGGTAAGTGTCGATAACTTCTCCTGAAGGAGAGATGTGCCAATGTTCCTTTACTCCGGCATTACGTATAAAATGCTTTATTCTCTTAGAAACAGTATGCCCTCCAATTGTAATCAGAAGTTCAGGTGACAAATCTAATAACTCTTTTTCGTTAGCTGTTCTAAGAACCACATCAAAACGCCTGTTTTCTCTCTCTGAGATATTAGATAGATGATCTGAAAGCACAACTACATCATGAACAGAGCTTAATTCAGCAAGAACATCTGAAACGTTATTTTCAGGTGGAAGCTGTCCTGCAATTATCATCCTTTTGGAAAAACCTAAGAATCGTTCTTTGTATTTATTTTTATCCGAAATGTTGTAAATTACAGATGATCTTCTAATTACTCTGGTTTGTGGTAGAAAATCTATATCAAAATTAAATAATGGCTCATCTAAAGGAATATTTATATGTACAGGGCATTTTTTTCCATTATCCAGATTTAAAATAGCTTCATTTATTAACCTGTTGCAGTACCATAAATCACTACTGTTCTTAACTATAGGTAGTTGAACAGACTTGCTTACCAATTGACCGAATACTCCGGCCTGTGGAATTGTCTGTCCATCCATTTGCCCAATCCACTCCTGCGGCCGGTCGGCACTAATTACAAGAAGAGGCAGCTCCTGATAGTGTGCTTCAGCCACTGCTGGAGCAAGGTTTAGTGTTGCAGTGCCAGAAGTGCAACATACTGCAGCCGGTCTGCCTGTAGCTTGTATAACACCTAAAGCAAAAAAACCGGCACTGCGCTCATCTACAATGCTGTAGCACTTAAAGTCAGAGTCGTTCGCAAATGAATGAATTAATGGTGAATTACGTGAGCCTGGCGATAGCACAATCTGAGTTATATCGTGTGCTTTTAGCAAAGCAACAAGTTCCAAAACACTTTTTTTATCTGAATACATCTTATGCCTTAATTAACAAATACTAGCCATAGTTTTAAGTTTTTGCTCTGTCTCCTTCCACTCATCTTTACTGTTCGAGGAGGTAACTAAACCACTTCCCGCAAACAAAGTAAGCAAACTTTTCCCTATTTTCATGCATCTTAGGTTTACATAAATGTTTGTGTCTGAGCTTTTGTCCAGCATCCCAACGAACCCCGTATAGTATCGGCGGTCATATCCTTCATTTAATTCTATAAATCGAAATGCCTCCTCTTTTGGCAGTCCTGAAACTGCAGGTGTCGGATGAAGTGACTTTAAAAGCTTACCCAAATTAGCAGCTTCAGGTAAAGTAAAATCAAGGTCGGTCTTCAAATGAGCAAGATTAGCTGCTTTTGTAGTATAAGGACCATTAATTTCGGGGCTTATGTTAAACGAAGAAAGCTGATTCAGGAGATAGGATGTAACTAGATGCTGTTCTCTAAGATTTTTATCGTCCCACGATATTTTTTCTTTTTTGTGATATTGGGTACCTGCAAGTGCAACAGTATGCCATGTATTCCCTTTTCCGGAGAGAAGAATTTCAGGTGTGCTGCCTAGCCAGGTTCCACTTTTTGGAGTATGAAAAAGGAATACATATGAGTTTTTGTACTTTTCCATTGCTCTGTAAAAGCTCTTTCCGGGAGAGAAATCTTTATTTCTTGTGATAGATTTACTTCTTGAGAGTACCAGTTTTTTTAATGTTCCATCGTTTAATGTATTATAGAATTGCTCAAAGAGTCTATTATATTCATTTCTGTCAATATTGTTAAGCATCACTTTATCATCTCCTTTGGTGGAGTTTTGCTTGTTTGGAATTACTATATTTTTCAAATCATCACAGTCAGGTCTGATAACAAGAACAGGCGTCTCTTCATTTATCCTGTATGGGGCTACTACGAAACCATTGTTTGCATCTAACTCCTCAATATCAAAAATTTGTTTTGGTTCACCCGTGTTTTGCATCACAAACTTAGGTGAAGTTTCATTCGGTAGTCTGTAAATAGCAAAACAGGCGTCATTTTCTATTAATAGATCTAATTTATGAGAACTGTTCTTCAGGGTCATCTTGGCTTAAGTATAGTGTTTAGTATCCTTGCAGATGAGATTAGTTTACCATCTGAAGTGGTTATGTCTATATTCCATAAATGGGTGGTTCTTCCTAAATGAACAATTGTTCCTATAGCATGAACAGTATCTCCTTCTTTTGCAGCAGATACATGATTACAACTCACTTGTATCCCTGCCGGCTTCTCTTCTGAATTGCATAAAAATAGTGAACCTTCACCTGCAACAGATTCTGCGAGTGCAATTGTTGCTCCGCCATGTAATATGCCAAAGGGCTGACAGATACGTTTTGTGACGGGCATGACAGCCTCGACTCGTCCCTTAGAGACATCCTTGAATTCAATTCCAAGGGTCTCCATTAAATTATTTGTTTCGCTCATACTGAGTTATATTTTAATAGCAAAAATAGTGATAACATCAGTAAAACGGAACAAAGAGACGAATGTTCTTTATGTAGGAATTATTTAAAAGAATTATGCTTTCTTCAGTAGTTTCTCAATTTCAGATTCACTCAATATCTTTACATTGGTAAACAGGAATTTTGTATCGAGAAAGTCCCCGTATTGATTACATTCTGCAACAGCCGCGTTGAGGCTGGATTTCACATCTTTATCAAACGGGAAAAGGATTAGTATGGTAAAGTAATTTTCTTTGATTTCAAATTTTTCAATCTCAACTTCTGCCTTTTTAATTTGAAATGTAAACTCTCGTTCAACAATTTCTTTTTGTAAGTCGGTTAAATCTTGTCTGTTGCTGGTAGTAAAAAGTGAGAAAAAGCGGAGTTTCTTGTCTTGACCTCCCAGTCCTGAAGAAATGTATATCTGCTGTTGGCCCGACAGATCAGAACTTAATACTATGCGACTGCTCACCAAAGCCATGGATGACCAATGTGTTAAATCAGGGTCCATAGGTTTGCTGTGATAGGTTTCGATGGAACGGTACGCACCAACATCAGGAATTGATGCTAGTAATGTCAGACTCCTCTTTTTGCGTGCAACCGTCTCAATAGGAGAAAAGAGTATAGACACCTCTTCATCCCTGTCAAATGTTTTATTTTCCCTCCGCAACTTATCAAAGTAGAGGAAGTATTCCATCTGTTCCTCAATAGGCACAAGATCCTCTAATATATGAAACGAGTCAATTCCCTGCTCGTCTAGTGTTTGGCGTAATTTTGCCAAAAGATCATCATGTCCACTCATAATTACAAA
>JAQUIZ010000127.1 GCA_028683355.1 Fermentimonas sp. | reverse complement strand
TTTGCGAATAGCAGAACACAAATCACAAATCCAATAATCAGTGGAATTATGACTAAGAAGTCAAAATCCTTTATTCCTATCGCCATCTTATCATACAATCCAAAATAAATAAGAAAGTTGGAAGGACTCATACCCGGTATAATCAACCCAAGGCCCATTAGCAGCCCGGAACCAAGCCAAATCATTATATTTGGAGTCACTTCAGTTAGTTGTCGGCCACCTACCAGCATTAAAGAGAAGATAGCCAGCGTTGAGACTATCAGAATCAATATATCAGATGATTTTCTTCCCTGTTTGCCGGCGGTCTTGTATAAAGAAGGGAAGGTGCCTGCCACAAATCCAACAAAGAGGCATACGAATTGTGCTGAATATATTCCGAATGCTTTCTCTACAACAATTGCAAAAAGCACGATACCGATGGCAGCACCAATTGCAACAGGCAGGAAAAACATGACATTTTTCATAAATTTATGTTTCAGATTAGCCAAAAATCTGATAAGAGGATCATATATACCGAAAATCACTGCCAAAACACCCCCTGAAAGTCCGGGAAGTATAAAACCAACACCCACAAGGGCACCTTTTAAAAGTCGTATGAACCAGTCAGCTATTGGATTAATATGTTTTACTTCCGGTGTATCCATCGATCTCAGTTCCGGTGCTTCTTCATTATTTTGCTCAATCATTATTATATTTTATTTTGACAGTGTGAAAGTTTTATCAGAAAAATGTGTGTATTATATTTATCACTTGTAATTTTGCCATATCCGCTGGATTAGTGCCAGGCTCTCCTTCCGGTACAGAAGCATTCAGCTTTTGGAAATGAGTTTCCCAAAAAGGATCTGATTCACCGGACTCTTTGTTCTTAAACGACATCTCGAGTGGTTCAAAAATATGATTACCTGTTGAATCAATAAACGAAAATCTAACTAACTCACTACAATAAAATGAGTCGTTTCTTTCGTCATAAAAATAATCATATTCCTTTCCCAGATGTGTAGATGCAGCTTTCAAAGCATCGGAAATTGTATATCGCAATTCAGGGATCAGTCTGCCCACCGCAATTAATTTTTTACCATCAATATCTGCAGCTTCAGCAAAGAATTCCTCCAGAGTACTTTTAATAACGCCACCCTTTGTTGTTGCTTCAATCACAAAAATTTCATCGTTTTCTAAAAATACAATTCCAACGTGTGAATATGGTATTTCATCCTTATTAGAAGTGCTTTCCTGTATTGCAGAGGTAAATTCAGAATCACTTGACCCTACTGAAAAGAGTAGATCTCCATTCTGATATTTAAACGTATTATCCGAGTAACTGCAACAATTAAACATAAATATCAGTAATATAAATGAGGCTATTATAGTAGTTATGGATATATAGTTTCTGAATATATTTAAAATCATCAAGTCTTAATTGTTTATTATCTCTTCCCAAAAAGCCCTCCCAGCAATCCACGGGTAATTGTTTTTCCCAGTTGATAGCTGATCTGTCGTGTTGTGCTTTTTCCTACCTGTTGTAAGAGATCACCTAAAATACCCTGTTCTTCTTTTCTTTTTCTTGCTTCTGCCCGTTGAGCTCTTTCAGCCTCTCTGGCTGCTTTCTCTTCTTCTTTCTGTATACGGATACGTTCTTTCTCTTCAGCTGCCATACGACGTTCTTCAGCCAGAAGATCTTGCTTTTGGGATAGTATTTCGTATGCAGATTCTCTGTCTATCAGCTGTTCATAAACACCATAAATAAGAGAGCTTCTGATATTCTGATCTCTTTCGCCTATGGTAATTGGTCCGATTTGTCCTTGCGGAGGCAGTATATTGGCTCTTTCCACCATTTGAGGTGCGCCTTTCTCATCGAGAAAAGAGACAAGAGCTTCACCGGTATTGAGTTGTGTAATAGCTTCTTCTGTATCAAACTTAGGATTCGCTCGGAATGTGTTTGCAGCCACCTTTACAGCTTTCTGATCGTTAGGAGTATATGCCCTGAGTGCATGCTGCACCCTGTTGCCCAGCTGACCTAAAATAGTTTGTGGAATATCTGCAGGATTCTGAGTGCAAAAATAAACTCCTACTCCTTTTGATCGTATTAGTCTTACAATTTGTTCCACTTTCTCCAGTAGTGAATTTGGCATATCGTTAAACAGCAGGTGAGCTTCATCAAAAAAGAAAACAAGCTTTGGCTTCTCAAGATCACCCACTTCCGGAAGTGTTTCATATAAATCATCGAGCAACCACAGAAGAAAAGTTGTATATACTCTTGGTGAGTTCATTAGCTTATCAGCAGCAAGAATGTTAATTACACCTTTGCCTTGTTCTGTTTGGATAAAGTCGGTAATCTCCAGGTTAGGTTCCCCGAAAAACTTATCGGCTCCTTCACTCTCTAGTCTCATTAAACCTCGTTGTATTGCACCTATACTTGCCGGTGAAATGTTACCATATTTTGTAGTAAAATCTTTACGGTTATCACCTATGAACTGCAACATCTTTTGCAGATCCTTAAGATCCAGAATAAGAAGGTTGTTATCATCAGCAATTTTAAAAGCCATTGTAAGTATAGCACCCTGTGTTTCATTAAGACCCAAAAGCCTCTCAAGCAAAAGAGGGCCCATTGAAGTAACAGTAGTTCTTACAGGGTGTCCCTGTTCTCCAAATACATCCCAGAAACGAACAGGAAAAGGTTTATACTCAAACCCTTTATCTTTAAGATTATAACCATCAACTCTTTTGTTAACACTTTCTTTATTTCCACCAACTTTGGCTACTCCCGAAAGATCTCCTTTCATATCAGCTGCAAAAACAGGTACTCCCATCTCGCTAAATGTTTCAGATAAAGTCTGCAAAGTAACTGTTTTACCAGTACCTGTAGCACCTGTAATCAGTCCGTGGCGGTTTGCCATTTTGGGTATCAGACATACCTCGGATTCATCGTTAATGGCTATAAAAGCGCGTTTGCTATTGTCAAACATACTAAAAAGAATTTAGGTTTGTTAATGTAACAAAGTTAAGTAAATAATTTAAAACATCAATCTTGTTTACAGTGCGATGTTAATTCTTTTATTTTTACAAAATTATAGTTTATCTTTACAATCTTCTATACATTGGTTTCAGCTGTTCATGGATACTTTTTTAGTGTTTTGAACGTTAACTTTTTAACAAATATGAAACGAGCAACCTTATTATTAACACTAATATTCGTAACAACCCTTTCTGTTCTATCACAGAAAGAATTATCACACTACCTTTTGCCTGAATTCACACAAGGAATTGTTCTCATGAAAAGCGGAGAAGAAAATCCTGCACTTCTAAACTACAACTTGGTTACTGAAGAGATGCTCTTTGATCAGGGAGGTCAGATTTTGGCATTTGCTGAAATAACATTAAAAAGTCTGGATTCGGTTTTTGTTGCAAACAGAAAATTTGTTCTAAACAACAAAAACAAATTCGTAGAAGTGTTTGAAGGGAGTAACTATAAGCTATATATTGAGCATAAATGCAGATTGCTTTCTCCTGGAAAACCAGCCGGATATGGAGGCACTTCCCAAACCTCTGCAGTAGACACCTATTCAAGTTTATTAGATGGAGGAATGTGGCATCAATTAGAGCTTCCTGATGATTATAAGATAAAACCTTACAATGTATATTGGATTGATAATGGTTCCGGCTTAAAAGAGATCAGGTCAATAAGGCAATTGAAACGCCATTATGCCAAAAACAAAGACTTGTATAACAGTTACACAAAAGAAAACAAGTTAGATTTTGATGATTATGAATCTGTTAAGGAGTTAGTTCACTTTATCGAGTTAAATTCAAAATAAAAACCATATTCTATGAAACACATTATTACCATAATTTTAACGATGTATTTATTAAGTCTTGGAGCATCAGCGCAACAAAGCTATGTGCCCACAGCTAAAAATCTTGAAAACAGGCAGGAATTTCAAGATATGAAATTTGGAGTTTTTATTCATTGGGGAATTTACAGTATGATGGCAGACGGTGAATGGATTATGAATAATAAAAACCTAAACTATGAAGAGTATGCACTATTAGCCCAAGGCTTTTATCCCTCAGAGTTCAGCGCTGCCAAATGGGTTTCAGATGTGAAAGCGTCAGGTGCAAAGTATATCTGCATCACTTCCCGCCATCACGATGGGTTTTCAATGTTTGGTACAAAGCAGTCGCGGTATAATATAGTGGATGCCACTCCTTTCAAGCGTGATGTCATAAAAGAACTGGCAGAAGAGTGTCACAAACAAGATATCAAGCTTCACTTTTATTACTCTCTTCTCGACTGGAGCAGGGATGATTATTTCCCAATAGGCAGAACAGGCCGTGGAGTAGGACGTACTAATAATGGAGAATGGGAAACCTATCACAGCTTTATGCTGAATCAGTTAACAGAGCTATTGACAAATTACGGAGAAATTGGAGCAATATGGTTTGATGGCATGTGGGATCAACCGGAAGATTTTAACTGGAGACTAAGAGAAATATATGACCATATACACACAATTCAGCCCGGATGTTTGATTAT
Organism: Fermentimonas sp.; assembly: GCA_028683355.1. GTDB lineage: Bacteria > Bacteroidota > Bacteroidia > Bacteroidales > Dysgonomonadaceae > Proteiniphilum. Next base: position 3,116 of record JAQUIZ010000127.1, on the reverse strand, counting down.
AAACAATCACCATCTTGCACCTATTGAAGGGGAGGATGGACAAACATTCGAAAAAGATCTTCCAGGTCAGAATCAATCCGGATATTCTTCTACTGCAACAGTTGGGCAGCTGCCACTCGAAACATGTGAAACCATGAACCGAACCTGGGGTTATAGCATAACTGATAAGGATTATAAGTCAGAAAAAGAGCTGATCCATTATTTGATTAAAGCAGCAGGGAATAATGCTAATCTTTTAATGAATGTAGGGCCGCGTCCTAATGGAGAGTTTCCTTATATTGCTATTGAGAGATACAATGCAATTGGAGAATGGCTGAAAGAGTATGGCGAGACAATATATAAAACACGAGGTGGTTTTATTGGACCCCGCGACTGGGGTGTTACAACTCAAAAAGACAACAAACTTTATGTGCATATACTAAACCAAGAGGATGATTTTCTGTATCTGCCAATAGTCGATAAAGACATAATCTCCGTCAAACGGTTTATTGATGACAAGCCAATTCAATATATTTCAGCAGAGAAGGGTGTCCTTATCAATTTAAATGAAGTTCCGGATGAAATTGATTATGTGCTGGAAATTGAATTGCAATAATCCTCTTATAGATTAATGCATATTGCGAAAGAAACAGCAATAAGAAAACCGGAAAGCGAGGTAGGTTTCAAATAGGGGTCAAGATCTGACCCTTTTTTTCTTTGTATATGTGTCAGGATCCTGAATAGCAGAAGAAAGAAAAGAAGATAAACATATTTGTACCAAGGTGATGGCTCGTATATGTTATTAAAACTCAGGAAGCTGAAAAAAGACGCAAAAGTTAAAAAAGTATGATACATTTTGGATTTGGGTAAACCTAATTTCGCTGCAACTGTAAGTTTACCTGATGACCTGTCATTATCCAGATCCCTCATATTGTTTATATTAAGTATCATAGTACTGATAATTCCAAGTCCTATTGCTGGCAGTAGAGGTTTGAAATCCATGATATGGGTATGCAGAAAGTATGTGCCAATTACAGGTACTGGACCAAAAAAGAAAAAAGCAAACAGATCACCCAAACCTCTATATCCATAAGCATTTCTTCCCATTGTGTAAAATAGTGCAGCTAAGATACACAATGCACCTACTACTAGAAGAATTACCGCGTTGGATCTGTTTATGTAGGGATAAGCACCGGCAACCAGTGCAATTCCTGAAGTTAAGCAAATGACCACGAAAACAATAATTGCACTTTTCATCTCTCTGACAGAGACAGCTCCACCTTGTAATGAACGTGTCGGTCCTTGCCTTTTTCCCGTTGTGTCGGTTCCTTTCAGATAGTCACCCAGATCATTAGCAAGGTTTGCAAGTATCTGTATTGACAGTGCCAGCAAAAGAGCAATGAAAAAGACTGCTAAACTGAATTTGCCTTCATGAAAAGCGAGTCCACTTCCCAGTATTACAGTTGCAACTGCCAGAAAAAGCGTGCGAAGCCGGAAAGCGGATATCCATTGTTTAATAGTTGCCATGAAACAACAACAGGAATTAGTATGATCTTGCAAAAATTACCCTTTGCTTTGAAGGTTTACCGGTTACAATACATTTACCGGGTGTTTTATCTCCTTCTAAAGGTATGCAGCGAATTGTTGCTTTAGTATCGTTTTTGATCAATTCTTCTGTCTCAGCAGTTCCATCCCAGTGACATAAGAGAAATCCTCCCTTTTCAATCTCTACCTTAAAGTCATCGTAAGAATCTACCTCACGGGTTTGAGAAGCGCGAAAATCCAGTGCCTTTTTATAAATATTTTCCTGAATTTCCTCCAGTAGATTTTTAATGTAATCTTCAATACCATCACATGACAGAGTCTCTTTTGTTAAAGTATCACGTCTTGCAACTTCTATAGTGTTGTTTTCAAGATCACGAGCACCAATAGCTAAGCGAACGGGCACACCTTTTAGTTCATATTCTGAAAATTTCCACCCCGGCTTTTTATTATCTGCATTATCATATTTTACACTTATTCCAAGTGCTTTTAATTTCTGTACGATACCCGCAACCTTCTCATTTACGAGTTGTAGTTGTTCTGCATTCCTGTAAATTGGAACAATCACCACCTGATATGGCGCTAATTTAGGAGGCAAAACGAGTCCGTTATCATCTGAGTGCGACATGATAAGAGCTCCGATTAATCGGGTTGAAACTCCCCAAGAAGTTGCCCAAACATACTCTAGTTTACCTGTTTGATCAGCAAACTGAACATCAAATGCCTTAGCAAAGTTTTGTCCCAGAAAATGTGAAGTTCCGGATTGCAATGCTTTGCCATCTTGCATCAATGCCTCAATAGTATAAGTGTCAAGTGCACCTGCAAATCTTTCGGATTCAGACTTAAAGCCTTTTACTACAGGCATCGCCATATATTTTTCTGCGAATTCAGAATATATATTGATCATACGCTCTGTTTCTTCAATAGCTTCTTCTCTTGTGGAATGAGCTGTATGACCTTCTTGCCATAGAAATTCGGTTGTTCTCAGAAACAGCCTGGTTCTCATTTCCCAACGAACAACATTAGCCCATTGATTAATAAGCAGAGGCAGGTCCCGATACGATTGTATCCAGTTTTTAAAAGTACTCCATATAATTGTTTCAGAAGTCGGTCGTACCACCAATTCCTCCTCAAGCTTTGCTTCAGGGTCTACGATTACACCGCTTCCATTTGGATCATTTTTCAATCGGTAATGGGTTACAACTGCACATTCTTTTGCAAAACCTTCCACATGGTCGGCTTCCCTGCTTAGATATGATTTAGGTATAAATAGTGGGAAGTATGCATTCAGATGTCCTGTTTCTTTAAACATATCATCCAGCTGACGCTGCATCTTTTCCCATATTGCATAACCATAAGGTTTAATTACCATACATCCTCGTACAGCTGAATTTTCTGCCAAATCAGCTTTTATAACTAAATCCTGATACCACTGAGAAAAATCTTTACTTCTGGGAGTTAGCTCCTTCAATTCTTTTGCCATTACGTCTTAATACTATTTGTAGTTGTGAACGCAAAGATAACACCAAATGACTAATTTTACTATGAGATAATCTGAAATATTTTGAAAAACCCCTTTTTTGGGGTATTAAGCA
>JAQUIZ010000018.1:13207-31905 GCA_028683355.1 Fermentimonas sp. | reverse complement strand
ATAGTCTTCCCTGTATCACGAGCCAGCTTCTGCAGCAAAAGTAAAATATTTATACGGTTAGGGAGATCAAGATGTGATGTTGGTTCATCAAGAATTATCAGAGGAGTATCCTGTGCCAATGCTCTCGCAATAAATACACGCTGCCTTTCACCATCAGAAAGCTCATGTATATTTCTGTGTTCAAAGCCTTTCAGATAAGTGAGCTCTGTGGCCTCAGAAATAACTCGTATATCTTCTTCTGTAAGATTACCCAGCCAGCCAGTGTAGGGATCACGTCCAATAGAAATGAGTTCATTGACAGTAAAAGATGCAACTGATTGCTGTTCGGTTAAAACTATTGATAAAAGTTTGGCTCTTTTGGAGGGCGACAGATCGGTAAGACTTTTTCCATCAAGTAAAATACTGCCTCCATAAATAGGTTGAAGGCAGGCTATAGATCTTAGAAGTGTAGATTTTCCACAACCGTTTTTCCCAACAAGTACAATCAGCTCACCTCTCTCAGCAGTTAAATTCAGACTTGACTGAATAACATTTAGTCTGTTTTTTGCTATATAACCTATTGTTAAATCGGAAATCTTGAGGAAGGACATTTTGTTGCGTATAATCTGCTACCTGTTATGTAATCAATTATTTGTGAAAGCTGATAAAAGTAAAAAGTGAGTTGCTGCAAGCAATCAGTTGTCTAAAAGTCCTTCAGGAAGATTCATTTCAATTATTTTCTTATCCTGGTTAATCGCAGTTATAAAATCTTCAGTAGCAGGAATAAGAAGCTCCTCCTCATCTTTCAAAAGAACAAAGAGCACATTCAGTGTAGAATCATCAACACTACTAATTATTCCAAGCATTTCCCCACGCTGATCAACAACATCATAACCGACAAACAAGTGCCAGCTGTCTCCCGCTTCAGGATTCTCTTCTGAGATAATATTGCGTGGCAGGTATACATCAAGATTTACATACTTCGATGCATCTTTCTCATCTTCAACGTCTTCAAATTTCACTCGTGCAGACAGGTTGGTTGTGAATGTAAACTCTTCTATAAAAAAGGGAACCGGAATGCCGTCAATCATAAGGAAATAACATTCAGAATCAGCTTCACCATACTCCTCTCTTGAAAAGAGTATGACTACCTCACCCCTGATACCATAAGGCTTTTGAGTGCTCCCTACTTTAATGATATCTTTTTCTGAGATCATTTCGTTTATCTTCTTCGTTGATATTTAATATTCTTCAGCTTGGTGCGACTGGGTGTAACTTTTATTTCAGGGATTGAATAGTTATCACTGCTTATATTGAGTTTTCCGGCTGACAATTCTCTCAGATCCTCAAAGATCTTTTCATCATCAATAGTTTTGTTAAACTGAACATAAGATCTCTTCATCTGATTAAGAATCAGTTTAACCAGCTGATCCTTCTCTTCTCCATCCTCCATTTTTGTAGCTATACTGATTATCCTCTCCAGTATTTTTCCATAATGGCGATATTTCATGCTCGGACGGCTATATTCCAGTCGCCCGGGAGATGAATAGAGTTCTTCTTTTTTTATCACTTCATACGGGTAATCGATATCAAGCTTGAAATCCGACATTATTGCCAGATGATCCCAAAGGATATGCTTAAAATTATTAACATCACGCAGATGTGGAAACATATTGCCCATAACATCAATTACAGCATTGGCGCATCTTTTACGTTCTTCAGGGTCTTCAATGCTCACGCAATGATTTACCATATTCTGAATATTGCGTCCGTACTCAGGCATTGTAAGCTTCTCTTTTTGAGTATTGTATTGCATTTTCATATTTTTGTCAGCTTTTGTTATATAATTCACACGATTAAAACAACATATTTTAAATTGTATCGCATGGAATTCGCTTTATAATGTACTTATTTGATAATGATTACTATGCACGCTTTATTGACTAAATTTCAAATTAACCAAATTAATTAAATAAGTCAAAATAAAAATCATCTTAATTTAAGAATATCACCCTCCTCGGGAATATATTCATAACTTTTCTTGTTTAGTCTGTACAAGTTCCTCAGCTGTATGCCGTAAGTCTGAGAAATACTGTACATTGATTCACCCACCTGCACTGTGTGATAATCATAAGGCTTGTCTGCCCTCGTTTTTTTCTTTTGAAAATAAACTATATCGCCTTCACTTAGCGGAAAATCCTCTGGCACCTCATTGAATTTCAACAAATCTTTTTCGCTGAAGCCAAACTCATTCGCAATATTTCCGAATGTATCTCCATTAACTGCAATCACATATACCAGCCCGTGTGTTATATAGGGCTGATGTGTCCATGATGCCCTAGTAGTTTCGGAAGAACGAATTGCTTCACGGTCACTGCGACTCACTCCGCGACGGTATTTCTTATCATCAAACCGATATAGCTCATAATCCTCAATCAGTTTTATCAGCTTATTAGCATAAGCTCTATCGGTTGCATACCCTGATTGCTGGAGTCCTCTTGCCCACCCTTTGTAGTCTGTTACCGACAAGTCGAAAAGAGCTCTGTACCTCGCACTGCCAACCAAAAACTCTGAATGGTCCTGATACGAATCCTCAACTCTGCTGTAACTTCTGAAACAGTCATTTGGAGTATCATCAGCGGCGAAAACTCTGGATCCGCTCCATCCCTGATGACATTTAATTCCAAAGTGATTATTTGATCGTCTTGCTAAATCGCTCAACCCTGCACCTGATTCTAATATACCCTGTGCCAGAGTTATGGATGCAGGTATCCCATATTTATCCATATGCTGAATAGCCAGATCACTGTATTTATCAATGTATAACTCGTATGTTCTTGCACCTGATTGTGCTGAGAGGTTCGAATTAATAAATAAAAATGATAGTAATAGCGTTAACGATGAAATAAATGTATATTTGTAAGATAAATACTGCATTATGATATGAAAGAAATCAATTTATCCACAAAGATAGCTGTTTATCCGATAGAGGAGTGCTCTGAAATCGAAAAAAAACTTATTGATGCAGCCAAAAGTGCAACATTAAACTCATATGCCCCCTATTCTGAGTTTCACGTGGGTGCTGCTGCTCTGTTGGCCAATGGTGAAATAATCACAGGCAACAATCAGGAGAACGCTGCATATCCTTCAGGATTATGCGCCGAAAGAACGGCAACTTTCTATGCTCATTCCAAATATCCCGACCAGAAGATTGAAGCTATTGCAATAGCTGCATGGAATAAAGGTAATTTCACAAAAGATGTTATCACACCTTGTGGTGCGTGCCGACAGGTACTTCTGGAAGCTGAGAACAGATTTAATTCACCAATGAAAGTGATGATGTGCAGCAAAGATGATGTCTATGTTGTCAGCAGTATAAAAGATCTTTTGCCGCTAAGTTTTGGTGATGAAATGCTTAAGAAATAGCAGTAACACCTAAAAGGAGGCTTCATATAGCGTTACCAGATACCACTTCTTGTCGATAAGTTCGAAGTAATAATCTGCGTAAATACCATTGTCAATGCCTCTTATCTCAACAACTGCAGTATCATTGCTGAAACGCACAACCTGATAATACTGGTCGAACGGGCGAGTTAAAAAAGTACTGTCGTAGGTAAGGTCGAGCTGCTCCCATTCATATCTGCCAATTAATTCTTTTACCTGAGCCATTCCTTCGTTGCCGGCGTCAGGAACAATAACACTTATTGGAAATTTTATTCTCTGCAGCTGAAATGACTCTTCCTGACTGAATTTTTCGACAAACACACTAAAATCTTCAATCTCTATCTCTGCCACCTCAACAGACTCAGCTGCTTCATTACCCGTATTCGAATTCTTTTCATCTCTGTTTTGAGTACATGAGATAAGAAACATCAATATAGATATAATGCAGGAAATTAAAACAGCTGTTCTTTTCATATGTTATAAATAGTAAATTGAATCACCTCTCTTTTGTCTTACAAAGGTATAAAAAAACTTGATAACCAAATAGTAAAAATTATCCTTATCTTTGTTTCTATTAAAAAAAAGTATTAATGAACTTACAGAACGATATAGAAAATCTTTTCTCTGTTCAGAAAGATGAATGGCCAAAACTGAATGAAGCGATTCGCAATCTTGATGATGTTAAGGTTAAGCAGCTTAACTGGGGAGACAACATATCTGTAAAGGTCCAGTTCAATCCTTCAAGAATAACATCAACGGGGGCCAAAATCGATAAGCAATATATCGAAGAAAGACCCTGTTTTCTTTGTGAACAGAACCGACCGGCTGAACAAAAGGGTATCACATTTTTAGAAAAATACTTAATTCTGTGCAATCCTTTCCCCATACTCAAAAACCACATCACCATACCTCTTTATTCGCATGTGCCTCAACGCATTCGACATAAAATAGGTGAAATGCTTACTCTTTCCGAGAAGCTCCCCGATTATGTAGTTTTCTATAACGGCCCTAAAAGTGGTGCTTCTGCACCCGATCATTTTCATCTGCAGGCAGGTCTTAAAACTCCTGAACTAACACAGGGTGATAACGAATTGCGTTCATGTTTTATAATTGAGGGTTCAACAATCTCTGAATCTGTTGAGCTTTTTGAAGAAGTTTATCAATATCTTCGTTCAATTCAGCCTGATAAAGAAGAGCCAATGCTCAACGTAATCACTTTCATGGAGGATAGCAAATACAAAATACATATTTTCCCGAGAAAAGCGCATCGACCCAAGCAGTACTATAATGAAGGCAGTAATAAGATGCTTGTCAGTCCCGGTGCTCTGGATATGGCGGGACTTTTCATAACAGTGAGGGAGGAAGATTTTAATAAAATTGAAAAACAGGATATTGAAGACATCTATTTTCAGGTGTCTTTACCAATTATGTGATTAAAAAAACATATTTAAATGGAAAATTCAGAAATCATTTTAGCTAATATTAACGGAGAGGATAAACCGGGATTAACGGCAGCCCTAACCGAGATTCTCGCGAAACATGGTGCTTTTATACTGGATATTGGTCAGTCGGATATCCACAGGAATGTGGCAATAGGCATTCTTTTCAAATCGATGCACAACAACTATGGTGATATTCTTAAGGATCTGCTTTTTAAAGCATATGAAATGGATGTAAATATTCGTTTTTCCCCCATTTCGGCCGAAAGATATTCAAACTGGGTTATCATGCAGGGTAAAAACAGATATATCATTACCCTCCTGGGAAGAATTCTCACGGCGGAACAGATTGCTGCAGTGTCGAGGATTATTGCAGATCAAAACCTGAATATCGACAATATGATCAGACTAACAGGACGCATACCGCTGGATGAAAAACAACGTGCTGCCAAGTCGTGTGTTGAACTTTCGGTTCGAGGTACTCCAATCGACAGGCAAAAAATGCAACAGTCGTTTCTTGAACTTTCATCAAAACTGAATTTCGACATATCATTTCAGGAAGAGAGTATGTTCAGACGTATGCGCAGGCTTATCTGCTTTGATATGGACTCAACACTTATACAGACTGAGGTGATTGATGAACTTGCCGTAAGAGCAGGGGTTGGTGAAAAAGTCAAGGCTATTACTGAGTCGGCAATGCATGGTGACATCGATTTTGAGGAGAGCTTCAAACAGAGAATTAAACTGCTGAAAGGTCTTGATGCATCTGTTCTTAAAGAAGTTGCAGAAAACCTGCCAATAACTGAAGGACTAGGCAGACTTATGAAAGTGCTTCAGAAAGTTGGTTTCAAAACAGCTATTCTTTCGGGTGGATTCACCTATTTCGGCAATTACCTTAAAGATAAGTACGGTTTTGATTATATGTATGCAAATGAACTGGAGATAGTTAATGGAAAACTTACCGGCAACTATTTAGGCGATATAATAACAGGTAAGAAGAAAGCTGAATTACTGTCGCTTATAGCACAGGTTGAGAAAATTGACATCAGGCAGACTGTAGCTGTAGGAGATGGCGCAAACGACCTCCCAATGCTGGGTATAGCTGGTCTTGGCATTGCTTTTCATGCTAAACCAAAAGTGATACAAAATGCAAGACAATCACTATCAACAGTGGGTATTGACGGTATTTTGTACTTTTTAGGTTACAAAGACTCGATGCTCGACAGTGAAATGCTAAATGCCTAACGCTGTAAATCATAAAATACAAACTATGGATTCTGTTGAAAGCATATTAAAGAAGCCTGTAAATGTTCTGGTCTGTTTCACAGATGCTGAAATAGGCCGGACACTGAGCAGAATGGCAGTATATTTTGCGAATTCCAGATCTGAGAAATCTTCTGCCACATTTCTGCATCTTATTGATAATGACGAGCATGAGAATCAAACACAATTAAACGACTTTATAGACATTATTGATAAAAGCAAACTTACAATACGCTATTTTACAAGAGAATATGATGACTATGTATCTGAGATTCTGAAAGTTTCAAAAGAGCAAAACAGCAACTTACTGCTGGTTGGTATCGGAAATAATATTCTAACCCCTCAGATATTTCAGAGGTACAACAAACTAAAGAGTGATCCCACTAATTCTGATGCATACATCCTGGAGCAGTTTACAGAGAAAGAATCAAAATTATTGAACGACATCACTTTACTGCTCGATGTGAACCCTATTTCAACAGGTTTGTTTATTTATAACAACCTGAAGCGTATTGAAAAAATCTTTGTGCCGATATTGAGTACGAATGATATTCATGCTATTCCTTTTACGACAATACGTTTTGCTCAAAAAGAGAATGTTGAGATGATGGTCTGGGACGCAATTGGTGCTATTGAATCAAATCCTAAGATGCAGAAACTCTATCAAACGTATGTAAAGAAAGCAGAAGAGAGAATGTATTTGTGGGATGACAATAAAAAGATTGATAAAGATTTTATAATGACACAGGATCTTTGTATTATCGGCATAGATGGGTGGAATAAATTAATAGGCACCTCACTGCCCTGGATAGAGGTACTACCGTCAACACTGATAATTAAAGATAAAACAACATAAAGACATTTATGAGTCCAAGTGAAGTAAACAGGAAAATAAAAGAAGTTCACGGTTATATTGAAGACAGACAGTTGAAACATGCAATCGACAGCGTAAAAGAGCTTAATGAAATGCAGCATAACTGGTCTATTTCTGAAAAGGTTGATGAACTGGAAACTAACTACAAATACATGCTCCATTACCTTGTTGAGGGTAAGGGAGATCCCGAGCAAAATAAAATATATGATAAGCTTTTTCGCGATATCTACTCAATAACTGATGATGCTGCCGAAAACCTGCTTATAAGAGAGAGCTCTTCTATTTTCTTCGAGAGAGAAAGATTGATGAATGTGCGTACTCCCATCTCAATAGATGAATACAAGGATATTATTATAAAACAGGCGGATACATTTTCTTTTCTTGAGCTGCTGGAAGATGGCCCTGAAAAGGAGTCCCGCAAGAAACAGAATGCAGCTGTTCATGAAAACAGTTTGAGTGACATGTTTTATGCAGTATTTGTTTCTCCCAGGGCTAATTCAGATCTTATAAAATCACTTAATAGCTTTATTGATGACGGGATAATTCCGGTTAACGACAAATGTATGCTCATCTCGGCACTCACATTAAACATAATGCAGCGCTTTGATGCTGCAAAGGTGCTTTTTATGCTTGACATATGCCGCAGTTCTGAAGTGGAAATTGCTACACGTGCTATTACTGGTATTATACCAATTTTTCAGATGTACAGGAAAAGGTGGCATCTGTATCCTGAGTGTATAGACAGACTGAAATTACTGTCTGATGACGCTGAGTTTACCCGCCGCTTTATGACTACTATTCTTGGGTTTATACAGGCACATGAAACTGAGAAGATCACTAAAAGGCTTACTGAGGAGATTATACCTGAGATGATGAAATTAAGTCCTATGATCGGTAAGAAGATTAAACTTGATGAATGGATGGGCGAAAGCGGTTTAGATGAGAAGAACCCTGAATGGCAAAAGATACTGGATGAAAGTGGTTTAACGGACAAACTGCAGGAGTTCTCAAATCTGCAGCTCGAGGGTGCAGACGTTTTTCATTCTACATTTTCGAACCTGAAAAACTATCCTTTCTTTCGCGAAATGAGCAACTGGTTCCTGCCTTTTGATCCGCAGCATAGCAGTTTACAGCGAATGTTCAGCAATCAGCAGGAGGGCAATCAGCTAATCGAGACAATGCTTAGCTCTTCTTTAATCTGTAATTCCGACAAATACTCCCTTTCTTTCAGCATTATGATGATGCCTGAGCAATATCGCAGCATGATGATCAATCAGCTTGGCGCAGAAGGTGACGAGATAAAGAATATGCAGGAGGAGGAACTTACTCTTAAGCCTTATCAAAAAGAAGAGACTGTAATCAAACAGTATATTCAGGACTTATACCGTTTCTTTAAGTTATACCCGCGCAACTCCGATTTCACTGACATTTTCAATCTTCCTCTTAACTATCACGAGATAGAGGCATTTCAGTCGATAGTAATGCACTCCCGCCACATGGAGAAAATCGCTCTCTATTATTTCGAAAAAAACAACTTCCCTGAAGCACTCAGTGCATATAACATGCTGGCAGAAATCGCACCAGCAAAGAGTGAGGTGTGGCAAAAAATTGGATTTTGCAAACAGATGATGGCTGATATCAGAGGAGCACTTGATGCATATCTGCATGCCGACCTGATTGAGGACAACAATACATGGTTGTTAAACCGTATAGCACACTGTTACAGGGTGCTGAAGGATGCTAACACTGCATTGGAGTATTACCGACGACTTGAACAGTTCAGACCTGATGATCTTAATATTCAGCTTAATATCGGTCACTGTTATCTGGAACTGAAACAATATGATGAGGCACTCAACTACTACTTCAAGGTGGAACTGATTGACAGCAATAACACACGCGCATGGAGATCTATTGCATGGTGTGCATTCCTGTCGAGGAAGTTTGATATCGCACAGAGGTATTATTCGCGTATTCTGGATAATAAACCTAACACACATGATTTTCTGAATGCCGGTCATGTTGAACTTTGTCTCTCCAATAACAGGTATGCAGTAAAATTATATGAACAGTCCCTTAAAGAGGCTGGTAGTTTTGACACCTTCTTAAGAATGCTGAGAGATGATGTTGATGAATTGCTGGAGGCTGGTGTAGATACAGATATTTTGCCTGTTATAGTTGACAAAATGCTTTATGATTCGGATGAATCTGAAAGTAAATAGAGCTGGTTTTCTTTTATAAATTCATACACCTTTACCGGTAAGAATGCCTGTATATTCTTTCCTTCGCTGATACTCTTGCGTATAAATGTAGAGGAAACTTCAATTAAAGGGGCATCAACTGCTTGTACAGTCTTACGGTATAAATCAGGAATCACAATCTCAACTCCGGGTCTGGGATAAATAAGTATTTTATAATTGTTTATTATTTCATCCGCATTTTTCCAGCGGTCAAAAACAGCCCAATTATCAGCCCCGATAATTAGTGTGAAGTTGACATCAGGGTAATTCCCTGACAACTCTTTTAATGTATTAACAGTGTACGAAGGTCGGGGCATATTAAACTCCACATCTGAGACCAGCAACCTGTCATAGGCTTCAACTGCTATCTTTACCATCTCAAGCCTCGCACCATCATCAATTAAAATAGCGGTATCCTTAAGTGGGTTATGAGGTGTTACAACAAACCACACCTCTTCCAGATAAGTGAATTCACTTAAATAACTTGCCAGCATCAAATGCCCATTATGAATGGGATTAAATGACCCGGAAAATATTCCTATTTCTCTCTTTCTCATTTTAAATAGAAAAAAACCGACACCTCATTTTTTGAAGCATCGATCTTTTATATTCTCTTTTCATGGATAATATCTAAGCCCGCTTGAAGAGTGATATAATCCAAAGTAATAGAACAGCACCCACTAACGCAGTAATAAGACTTCCTATAATACCACTGGTTGCTATTCCGAGCAGACCAAAGACCCACCCGCCGATAATTGCACCGGCAATTCCTACAATAATATTTACCAGGAATCCGAAACCTCCGCCTCTCATTAGTTTACCTGCAAGCCATCCGGCTATTGCACCAATTATTATCCACCATAACCATCCCATAATGTAACGTTTTTAGTTAATAATTTTTGCCAATACTATATCAACAAACCTGATTAATAAACAATGACAACTTATAAATAGTTTAACATTAACTCAAAAAACTTTAATTTTTTATTTGAAGGTTAATAAATTGGTGAATAAAAAATGCATTTATTCATCTAACCTCCAGATTAACTCATACGGCTTTTATAATCCTCATAGCCAAACTTACGGTATAAATTAAACTCCCCTTCTTTGGTCCATAGTCCTATTGATGGATGCGAAACACCATTAAACATGGTTGTCTTAACAGTCGTGTAATGAATCATATCCTCAAACACAATCCTGTCACCAATTTTCAGAGGGTGTTCAAACGACCAGTCGCCCATAAAATCACCGCTAAGACAACTGTTCCCTCCCATTCGGTATGTTTGTTTACCTTCAACCGGCTCCTGGTAAGCACCTCTTATACGGGGTTTATAGGGCATCTCGAGAGTATCGGGCATATGGCATGAAAATGATACATTCAGCATTGCTGTTTTCACACCGCTGTTTTCTACTATATCAGCTACTGTAGCCACCAGTACCCCTGTTTCCCAAGTAAAGGCGCTGCCGGGCTCCATTATTATTTGCAGGTGAGGGTATCTCTTTTTAAAATTGTTTAGCAGTCTTACCAAATGTTCAATATCATAATCCTTATGCGTCATGAGATGACCTCCGCCAAGATTCAGCCACTCTATGCTGCCAAATAATTTTCCAAACTTATTTTCCAACACCTCTAATGTCTTTTCAAGGTCGTATGAGTTATTTTCACACAGATTATGCATATGCAATCCTGTTATTCCCTCAGGCAATTTATCGCCAAGTTTGGATGATGTGACTCCAAGTCTGGAGCCCGGACTGCTTGGATTATACAGGTCTGTATCCACAACCGAAAACTCTGGATTAATTCTCAACCCGCACTTTATATTTTTACCTGATGATAAAACCTCAGGATAGAAACGCTCAAACTGAGATAATGAGTTGAAGGTAATGTGACTGCTGTATTTCATGAACAGAGGAAAATCATCATCTGTATATGCCGGTGCGTATGTATGTGCTAAGTTGCCCATCTCTTCAAAAGCAAGCTGAGCTTCAGCTACGGAACTTGCTGTGGAGTGCTGTATATACTCACGAAATATGGGGAAAGATTTCCACATAGCGAAAGCTTTGAATGCAAGAATTATCTCAACTCCGGTAAGATCACTTACCGACTTAATCAATCCCAGATTCTTTCTCAGCAAATTTTCCTCCATAACAAAACATGGAGAGGGTACTTTTAATATATCTATCATCTTAATTACTTATCCTTCTTGTTGTTCAACATCCCCGGTATCTGGAGTATATTTACCAATATGTATTTTTTCCCATCGGAGGTTGCTTATGTCGGCAGGCCTCCTGCTTGCCTCTTTTTTGCCAAAAGCAATCAGACAAACTACTTCAATTGGCATCGGTATGTCAAGCAGTTCATTAATATATTCACCTGAAGTTACTCTGTCGGAGTATGAACGATTTCTCACCTGAATCCAGCAGCTGCCTATATTTATTTCTTCAGCCTGCATTTGCATGTTAATAGCAGCAATTGAAGCATCCTCAACCCAGGCATCACTTATTAATGGGTTTCCTGCAACAACTACAACAAGTGGGGCTTCAGTTATGAAAGAGGCACTATGCGGCTTGCATTCTGCCAGTTTAGCTATCATATCCCTGTCTTCAACAGCGATAAAACTCCATGAATGTTTATTTTTAGAAGTGGGAGAAAGCAGTGCTGCCTCCAGAATCTTTTTTGTCTCTTCGGGAGTAAGCAGCTCATCACTGTATTTTCTAATACTACGTCTTTGTATTTGTAGTTCCTGGAAATTCATCATTTTGACTTATTTGAAATTCAGATACAATAATAGTAAAAAAAAGGGAATTATTGAGATATAAAATTTAAAACAGACTCAAATCATGCTGATTGCATTACTTTACAACATATATTATATGGAATTATTCTAAATAACCGGCTATTTTTCCTATTTTTGCAAGAAAATAAAATAGATCATGCATCATTTTACTGCAACAAAAATGAGTTCGTCAATGAAGATGGCGGATCAGATTGATGCCAACCCACGTTTACTGCTGATGTTACAGCATTTCAATATCGATTTCAGAGTGAGCGATCTTACTGTATCCCAGCTTTGTAAACAATATGATATCAGCGAAGCTCTTTTCGTTGATATCGCAAATCTGTATAATGGCTTCGGAACGAAGAAAGATCAGGCATACACAAAAAAAGATCTGCTGCAGGTGATAGATTTTCTGAAAAACAGTCACCATTACTATCGTTCGGATATGTATCCTCAGATAAATTCCTACATCCTGATGTTGCAGAAAAATCATCCCGAGAGGGAGATTAAACTGCTTGAAAAGTTTTTTAACGAGTATTTCACAGAGGTGCTTGAGCATCTTGATTATGAGGACAATGTTGCTTTCCCCTATTTTATCAAGCTGCTTAAAGACAGCAGAGAAGATAGTGCTCGCGAACAATTTTCTTCAATTGAGTATAGTGAGCATCACACAGATATTGAACTCAAACTGCATGATCTGAAAAATCTGCTGCTTAAATATGTAAATATTGAAAGTGATCTGGATCTGCGCAGGAAATTGTTTTTTGCACTTTATGAACTGGAGTATGATCTGTTTGTACACTCTCTTATTGAGGAAACGATACTAATTCCCTCAGGTGTAAATATCGAAAAGAAAGAAAATGCTTAATTCGCCTCTTCATATAGTAATTCTTGAGAGCTCTAAGATAATCTTCGAGGGGTTGTACTCCATTCTGTATCAGTCGGATATTCACTGCCGAGTTTACAGAGTGGAGAATATCGATGAACTGTCTGATATGCTAAAAACAGAGAACATCAACATAATAATTGCAAATCCGATGCATTTTGTGAATAGAGACAAGGAAATAAAGAAGATAAAAAAAGAGTTCCCGTCACTATCAATCGTGGGAATCGACTTTGGGATTATGCAAAAAGCTGTTACTGAAACGAATGCCGCCTTCACACTTTATGATACTCCTGAACATATCATTCATCTGATATCCAGAATGGATAGCAGAAACAAGTCACTCTCCAAAAATAATGATGATAACGATAACCTTACTAAAAGAGAAATAGAAGTTCTCACCTGTATTGTGAACGGGAAACTCAACAAAGAGATTGCCGAAGAGCTCAATATAAGTATACATACAGTTGTGAGACACCGTAAAAACATAACCACTAAAACAGGAATAAGGAGTCAGTCGGGTCTCACAATATACGCAATATCCAAAAAGATTGTCGAGATTGAGGATATCGAGATTTAAATCCAGACAAGAAAAAAGTAATAGATGATCTGTACCTGAGCCGAATTATAATCATATCTACTTCTTATCTCACTTGTATCAACCTCTGTTTTATATGAGGAGATACTGGACTTGGTATGGACCATATAAGAACCAGGTATGGGATATGTTCGGCTGAAACACTACCCATATATTACCTTTCGTATGTTTTTCTGACATTTAATAGCTTTTGCTAAACAATACAGTCAGTTTATGCGTTTCAAGCCTTTAAAAGATTTTCTAAGTTAAAATTCAAAATGCTTTTCGCATTTTAAAACATTTATCATAGATTTACAAAATAGTAGTTTTATAATTTCTTTATCATAAAAAAATATTACTAGAGGGCCATGAAAATTCATGAATACCAAGCAAAAGAGATGTTTTCGACGTACGGAATCCCTGTGGAACAAAGTATTGTTTGCCGCTCGGTGGAGGATGCAGTAAAAGCTTATTCGCGAATCGACTCACAGAAAGTGATCGTGAAAGCTCAGGTTCATACAGGAGGAAGAGGTAAAGCCGGAGGAGTAAAACTAGCCAATGACGAAATAGAGCTTCGCAGGCATGCCGCTGCCATTCTCGGAATGGACATAAAGGGTTTCAGGGTTGACCGGATACTCGTTGGACAGGCAGTTAACATCGCGAAAGAGTATTACGTGAGTTATGTAATCGACAGACGTTCTAAATCTGCCATCCTGATGCTCAGCAAAGAGGGTGGAATGGATATTGAACAAGTTGCAAAAGAGACTCCTGAAAAGATTCATAAGTTTGCAATTGATCCGTTAGTAGGTGTTCCGGATTATCTTGCACGTGAGGCTGCTTTCAAGCTGTTTGACGATGTAAATCAAGTACGCAA
Source organism: Fermentimonas sp. (assembly GCA_028683355.1). Classification (GTDB taxonomy): domain Bacteria; phylum Bacteroidota; class Bacteroidia; order Bacteroidales; family Dysgonomonadaceae; genus Proteiniphilum. The sequence goes on along the minus strand of JAQUIZ010000018.1, from coordinate 17,552 downwards.
GGCTGCAGTTATAATACAGAAACTGTACAAACTTTTCGTTGAGACAGATGCATCACTTGCAGAAATTAATCCCCTGGTTCTTACACAGGAAGAAGAGATTATTGCAATTGATGCTAAGATGACTTTCGATGATAATGCACTGTTTCGTCATCCAAAGATCGCCGCCTTAAACGAACCTACCGAAGAAGAGAAAAAGGAGTTGTTTGCTAAAAGCAAAGGGTTCAGCTATGTACATCTGGGAGGTGAGATAGGTTGTATGGTGAATGGTGCGGGACTGGCCATGGCCACTATGGATATTATCAAGCTTTATGGCGGTAATCCTGCAAACTTCCTGGATATTGGAGGCAGCTCCAGTCCTACCAAAGTTATCGAAGCAATGAAACTGCTATTAAGCGATAAGAATGTGAGAGTTGTTCTTATAAATATTTTTGGAGGCATCACCCGTTGTGATGACGTAGCAAAAGGACTTCTGGAGGCTTTTGATCAGATAAAGTCGGATGTCCCCGTAGTGATAAGACTTACGGGCACTAACGAGAAAGAGGGCCGTGCATTACTTAAAGATACAGACCTTCATGTAGCCAAGACCATGAGTAAAGCAACCAGAATAGCTGTTGAACTTGCCGAGCAGCATCAAATTTGACAAATAACATATTATGAGTATTCTAATAGATAAAAGCACAAAGCTGATAGTTCAGGGAATTACCGGACGTGATGGAGGTTTTCATACTTCTAAAATGAAAGAGTATGGTACCAATGTAGTTGGAGGAACATCACCCGGAAAAGCAGGTGAATTTGTAGATGATGTACCGGTATTTAACACTGTTAGAGATGCCGTTAACAAAACAGGTGCAGATACCTCTGTGATATTTGTGCCGGCTCCGTTCGCCAAAGATGCAATGATGGAAGCTGCAGATTCAGGAATCAAACTGATTGTATGTATTACAGAAGGAGTACCCACCCTTGATGTGGTTGAAGCACATAGCTTTATTAAAAGCAAAGGAGCCAGTTTGATCGGACCAAACTGTCCCGGACTGATGTCACCCGGGAAGAGCCTGGTAGGCATTATGCCATCGATGGTTTTTATGGAAGGCAGAACAGGAGTAATCAGTCGCAGCGGCACCCTCACATATGAAGTGGTATACAACCTTACTGAGAATGGCATTGGGCAATCTACTGCCATTGGAGTTGGTGGCGACCCTGTAGTGGGACTTTATTACATTGAACTCCTCAAAATGTTTGAGAACGACCCTGAAACCGATTCGATAGTTCTTATTGGTGAGATTGGCGGTGATGCTGAAGAGCAAGCTGCTGAATATATAAAGAATCATATAACCAAACCTGTTGTTGCATTTATTGCAGGTCAGCAGGCACCTCCCGGAAAACAGATGGGACACGCAGGAGCAATAATTTCCAGTGGCTCGGGTACTGCAGCCGAGAAGATTGCTGCATTCGAAGCAGTTGGAGTTCCTGTGGCAAAAGAACCAAAAGAGATACCCCAACTGCTGTTAAGCAGGAAATAGTTAAACAGAAGACATAAAAAGAATAACTAATTCAGTCTGGTGAGGTGTACCTTCCGAACAAACAGTTCTGCACCTTCAGACTGAATTTGTATTTTACCCTTATGTGGTTTTACATTATATGCACGGTTCACGAGTTTACCGTTAAGATATATAAGCAAATTATCTCCATTCACATAACATTCGATCCTGTTCCATTCCCCTAAAGGGTTTTCCACATCACTTACACCACGAAACCCTTTTGTATCCTTCCATTCCGGGTCACGACCATACCAGTTGATACGTCCACCGTTAAATGTTGCAGCCTCCCCACCGGGGTGAAAATAGTGCGAACCCTGCGTTGTTTCACCACTAACTGTGGTGGTGACTTCAAAATTATCAGAACCGTCACCTACAACTATAATATCTCCTGTACCACCCTCTATCATCTGACATTCAATGGAGTGCATCCAGGTTCCATCCGATCCACCATCTTCACCGACTGAGTGAAGAAGTATCCCGCTGTCGCGGGCTCTATCCTCACGAGGTGAAAAAGTTCGATTACCCCATTTAAATTCAACAGTCAGCTTGTAGTTTTCGAACTCTTCGTTAGTTGTGATACAGCCGAACTCCTCACCCGAGATCACGATGTTACCATTTTTCACGGTAAACACGTTATTTGGGTCGCTGTTTACACCTTTCCCTTTCAGGAAAATATACCAGCCATTCAGGTCCTTTCCATTGAACAGATCGATATATCTCTGCTGAGCCGAAACAGTAAAACAAAAACCAGAAACGGCCAATATAAAAGTTAACAGTTCACGCCTCATGATTTAATAGTTTTATTATGTTATTTAAAACTTATTCCGCGAACGCATGACTATATCCCTGAATACGGTTCCAGTTACCACGTGTAAAATCAGGAACTGCAACTGCAGCGTTATTGTTTTCGATTGAGATGCGACTCAACTCTATAAGTGAGCACCATTCGGCAAGATCATAAACATCCATATCAAGAGGCAAACCGTTTCGCAGACAGTATATAAGTCGGTAATCCATAATAAAGTCCATACCTCCGTGTCCACCAACCTCTTTTGCTTGCTCTTCCAGTTCCCTGTGAATACGATGTTTGTATTTATCCATCAGCGCACTCATATCCTCATCCGCTAAAAATGAGTGAGCATCAATATTCTGCGCATCATCCTCAATAGCATAACCTTCAACAGGATATTTGTTTGCAAAGCCTTTAGTTCCGCTCACCTGATACATGCGTGAATAGGGACGAGGAGAGGTAACATCATGCTGAATCTGCATAGTTTTGCCGTTCTCAGTGCTTATCATTGTCATGGTGTGCTGACCATTAGCAAAATTGTACGCACTGTCACGCTCCATTCCACGTTTCTCAATCAAATACTCAGGAAGGTTAACAGGCTTTGTGTCCATTGAAACCAATGTTTTCATCCTGTCACCACGATGAATATCAAGTACCTGAGCAACAGGACCGATTCCGTGAGTTGGGTAAACATCACCACGGAACTCTTTATTATACTGTAAGCGCCAGTCGTTTACATACCCCTCCCAGTTATCATTAAGGTTATGGATATATGAACCCTCAACATGAAGCACTTCACCGAAGACACCCTGCTGAGCCATATTAAGAGTGGTCAGTTCAAAGAAATCATACACACAGTTCTCCAGCTGCATTGCATGTTTCTGAGTTCTCTCCGCCGTATCTATAATTGCCCATATTTCATCGATAGTCATAGCTGCAGGCACTTCACATGCAACATGCTTTCCCTGTTCCATTGCGTAAATCATCATCTGTGCATGATTCTTCCAGTCGGTTGCAATATAAACAAGATCTATATCATCACTCTCACATAACTCTTTCCAGGCCTCTTCGCTGCCACTATAACCCACAGCACGCGGCAACCCTGCTTTATCCAGAATTGTTTGAGTTTTTTCTACATTTTCTGCATAAATATCACATAAAGCTACAATTTTTGCACCCGGCACATGAGTGAAACGACGCACTGCACCCGGTCCTCTCGACCCTAAACCAATGAATCCCACTCTCACGGTATCAATCTTTGGAGCGGTAAGGCCCAAGACATCTTTCTGTCCTTCCGGACGTTGAGGCACATCCACCTGAATAGGTTCAGATATTTCGTTACTCTTAGTTGTATTGTTTATAGTACAACCGTTTGATAAAACCACAGCCAGAATTATGGCAATTGCTGCTAAATGTTTTCGCATAGAATTATAGTTTTTGTTTCTTTAAATGACTCATGGTTGCAGCGGATACTGCTTAAGGATGTAAATATACAATTATTATATAAAATATCTATAAAGCCTTAATTATTCTTTCACCTCTTTCTTTGGCTATCGCAATTGACTGAGGGTTATCAGCATCAATATCATACTTTGAGATATCTGGTATTAATAATTCAGTACCAACAGGTATAACGTTCGGATTATTGATATTGTGAATGTTTTCCTGATATATGTATACCCAGAACTCCTTATTACCAAACAAGTCGAGCGCAATTGTTCGCAGAGTCTCACCCTTGCCCAGAGTTAATGATTCGGGATACTGTTTCTCAGGCTGTGCAGTAATATAAGCTTCAGGTACGGGCTCGTCTAACAGCTCTGCCCCACCCTGGGCTTCTGCTGTTTCAGCTCTTAATACTTTTTCGGCAGTTACCACTTTTCCGGCTTGCCACTCCATTGAAAAAAAAAAGTGTTGCCATAATAATGACTACGCCACCTAAAACAGGAACTAAAACTCTTGAACTCTTACGGGAACGGGGCTTTGGCCTCGTGCTCCTTTCAGGTTGCATATCAGGTAT
>JAQUIZ010000018.1:7263-13107 GCA_028683355.1 Fermentimonas sp. | reverse complement strand
TCCTGAGTCTCCATCAGAGTATTCATTCTTTCCTGTTTGATATCGGCAGGCACATCGTCGGTATAATTCTTATCATTATAAGTATCCTCTTCATGCGAATATGGAAATGCACCCAATCGCTCAAACCTTGCATCCTTTACGAAATCAAGCAGTTCATTGAAGTCAGCTTCAGTTTCACCCGGATGACCAACCATCATTGTTGTGCGGATGTGTATCCCCGGCACCTCCTCACGAAAGCGGTTAATCAAATCAATCGTTTGTTGTTTTGAGATATTTCTACGCATAATTTTCAGCATCCTGTCGCTAATATGCTGAAGAGCAATATCAAGGTAATTACAAACATTATCTCTTTCTCGCATAACCCTTAGCAAGTCAACAGGGAAGTGAGCAGGATATGCATAATGCAGTCGGATCCACTCTACACCTTTGATATCTGAGATACGCTCAATCAACTCCGGCAGTTTCATCGATTTATAAAGATCCAGACCGTAGTAAGTAAGATCCTGAGCAATAAACTGAAATTCTTTTACACCACTTGCAACTAAACGGCGGACTTCATCCTCAATATCCTCAATCGGTCGCGATTTATATTTTCCGGTTATAAGAGGTATAGAGCAGTAGGAACAGGTTCTGTCGCACCCTTCCGATATTTTAAGAAAAGCATAGTGTGGAGGAGTTGACAAAGAACGGTCGAATTCAAGCTCTTTGTTATATGATTTTCCAAGATCAGATATCAGACCGCGCCAGTCGAATTTACCATAAAACTTATCAACCTCAGGAATTTCGTTCTGCAGTTCCTCTCTGTATCTTTCGGAAAGGCATCCCATGACGTAAAGTTTCTTCAGTCCCCTTTCCTTTTTAGCTTCAGCAAAAGAGAGTATCATATTAATAGATTCCTCTTTGGCATCACCTATAAAACCACAAGTATTTATAACGGCAATTTCGCCCTTAGGTGTATCAGGATCATGCTCAAGAGTGTACCCGTTAGCAATAAGCTGACGCATCAGCAACTCAGAATCCACAAGATTCTTTGAGCAACCCATAGTTACTACATCTACCCTATTCTTTATCATATGATAATCGTTCCTTTACTTTTATTCACCAAAAAGAGAGTCAACGAACTCTTTTCTTCTGAAAACCTGCAGGTCTTCCATTTTTTCGCCCAAACCAATATATTTAACAGGAATCTTAAACTGATCTGAAATACCTAGTACCACTCCACCTTTTGCAGTACCATCCAGTTTTGTAATCACAAGACCTGTGACTTCTGTGGCTGCGGTAAACTGTTTAGCCTGTTCAAATGCATTCTGCCCTGTAGACCCGTCAAGAATAAGAAGAACTTCATGGGGTGCATCAGGTACAATTTTCCCCATCACATTTTTAATTTTGGTAAGCTCATTCATAAGGTTAACTTTGTTATGCAAGCGCCCTGCCGTATCAATTATTACCACATCAGCTTCATGCGCTTTTGCGGAGCTTACAGCGTCGAATGCCACAGATGCAGGGTCTGACCCCATCTTCTGCTTGACAACAGGCACACCGACACGCTTACCCCATATATCAAGCTGTTCAACAGCCGCTGCTCTGAAAGTATCGGCAGCACCAAGATAAACAGACAATCCGTTTTGTTTGAATTGATGAGCAAGCTTTCCTATAGTTGTGGTTTTACCTACACCGTTTACACCTACAACCATAATAACGTAAGGTTTCTTCTCCTCAGGAACACTGAACTCTTCGACGTCAGTCGACTGGTTCTCAGTAAGCAGTAGTGTTATCTCATCACGAAGTATACTGTTAAGCTCATCTGTACCAACATATTTATCTTTAGCTACACGTGCTTCTATTCTGTCGATAATCTTCAATGTAGTATCAACACCCACATCTGATGAAACTAGTACCTCTTCCAAGTTATCGAGTACATCATCATCAACTTTAGATTTACCTGCTACTGCACGGGTAATTTTCGAGAAAAAGCTAACTTTAGTTTTTTCAAGACCTTTTTCGAGTACATCTTTTTTTCCTTTGGAGGATCTGTTAAATAAACCCATATTGAAGTCGTTATAATATTATAGGCGGAATTGATATATATGCAAATCTACAAAATAGTAAATAAAAAACTTCCCTGCGTTTTTGCACAGGGAAGCTTTTAGATATTATTAACGAATATTCTCGTGAGTATGAACTTCAGCGACGAATATCCTACTTGAAGTAATCTTTTACCTGATCGTTAAGAATCATTTCTTCTTTGAAGCTATATGCACCAGTTTCAGGTGATTTAACCATTCTGATTACCTTAGTGTGGCTTCGTCCTGTAGTGGTTGTCTTATCGCGGAAACCCGCAACTGCTTTCTTTGCCATAATCTATACTGTTTTACTTTATTTCTTTATGAACGGTCATTTTCTTTAAGACTGGATTGTATTTCTTCAATTCAAGCCTTGCCGTTGTATTCTTTCTGTTCTTGGTTGTAATATATCTGGATGTACCGGGCATACCACTCTCTTTGTGCTCTGTACACTCCAGAATCACCTGTACCCTGTTTCCTTTTGCTTTTTTACCCATCTCTGCTTCCTCCTCTTATTATTGCGTATAAGTTACGCGTTTAAATATCCTTTTTCGGCAGCTTTTTTAATTGCTGCATCCAACCCAATTTTATTAACGGTACGCAATCCTGCTGCTGAGATGTTCAGACTAATCCATACATCCTCTTCCACCCAATAAAATTTCTTTTTAAACAAGTTTACGTTGAATTTACGTTTCGTTTTAGCATTAGAGTGCGAAACGTTGTTTCCAACCATTGCTTTTTTTCCTGTTATTTGACAAATCTTAGACATTGCTATATAGTGTATTTATTATTTACATCCTTACGTCCTTATAAAACAGAACATTCCTGACAAATCAGGGCGCAAAATTAAGAAGATATTTTTAATATACCAAAGGTTTTAGTAAATTAATTTCAATCAGGCTCAACTATTTAATTCAAAATAATATTCTCTAGATACCTGACTTTAATTCAATCCTTAAACGATAACAGTTTGATAAATGTATTTTTATTATATTTAAAACAGGTTATTCAGGTCTGAGTACAGCCCGTTAAAAAAATCAAGGGAAGCCTTCCTGAGGTTGGTCCTCAGCTCACCTTCCAAGCCCGGTGAATTTAGATACTGGTCTGTAATAGTTTGTTCTGCGGTAAATTTCTTCGGAAAAAATGAATCTCCATCTTTTTTCGCACTTTGATAAGTAATATCTCTTATAACAAGCATACAGCCGGCACCGGTGATAGAAACGTCAAAACGGTAGTTCATCGTCATTTCATCCCTTATTCCTGCACTGTTTGCAGGCAGAATAAAATTTGTACCTGCGCTTACAGTAACAAAATTTGATTTATCATCGAACCGAATACCTGACAATAAAGAACTTCCGTTATATTTTGATTTTACCCACTTTTGCAATTGAGCATAATTCTGATCGGCTGTTTGATTTGGATTTGTTATAATAAATTGTTCAAATACAACTTTACCATTCACAACGGGAACAGAACTGAATCCCGCATCATTTTGCCCAATCATATTTATCGTGATAGCAACTAAAAGGCTTATTGTAAGTATTGTTTTTTTCATAACCATTAATATTGATCTTTTATTCATGAAACGAGCATATAAATCATTAATATCAAAAACATTATAAAGTCGAATTCCATACGAGACTTTTTAACATAAATAATTTTAATCGTATGAAATATTGTTCTAAAAACAACCCTTTGACTACAAACATACGAAAAAGATTAAATTAGGAGGCCACTTTTTTATAAAAACAGCTGATTAAATTTTATTTATCAGCCAAAAACGATTACTTTTGCATCTCAAAAATCAAACGTAACATTTTTTCAGTAAAGTATGTCTGCAAAAAAATCTAAAGAGTCGAAGGCCGAGAAGAACTTCGAAAATATTGGTGAAGCGTTAACCACATCGGAACAGTTTCTCGAAAAAAATCAAAAAAGCATTTTAATTGGATTGCTTGTTGTAGTAGTTATTGTTGGAGCTTTTCTGGCATATCACTATCTATACAAAGTACCCCGCAATAACGAAGCTCAGGCTGCAATATTCAAAGGCGAGCGTTATTTCCAGGAAGGTGAGGATTCACTTGCACTGTTTGGTAATGGCAATGATTACATTGGGTTCGAATCAGTTATCGATCAGTACAAAGGAACAAAAACAGCCGATCTGGCACATGCTTATGCCGGTATTTCTTACAACCGTTTAGGTAACTACGAGAAAGCGCTTGAACACCTGAAGAAATTTAAAGGCGGTGATATATTAATCACACCATCTATTACAGGTTCAATCGGTGATGTATACATGAATATGGGAGAAACAGAACAGGCAATTTCTCAATATCTGAAAGCTGCAAAAAAAGCAGATGATGAGATGTTGAGTCCAATCTACTACAAAAAAGCAGGTGAAGCTTATATACATACAGGCAACTACGATAAAGCCATCGAAACCTTCACCATGTTAAAAGATAATTATCTGAATTCTCCTGAGGGACAAGAAGCAGAAAAATTCATCAAACAGGCAGAATTACTCAAAGAGTCTAATTAATAATTATGGCAACAGAATTAAAGAATCTTTCTTCATACGATCACGATTCAGTTCCTGATGGAAGTGGAAAAAAGATTGGTATAGTTGTTTCGGACTGGAATAGGAATGTAACAAGCAGTCTGCTGAAAGGTGCTCACGACACACTGGTTAAATTTGGCGTGGATAGTGATGATATAATCATTGAGCATGTTCCGGGAAGCTTTGAACTTACTTATGGTGCAAAAGTACTAATTGAGAAGACTGATGTAGATAGTGTAATTATTCTGGGATGTGTAATCCAGGGTGAAACTCCACACTTTACTTTTGTATGCAACAGCGTAACAGAAGGAACAACAGAGCTGAATTTAAAATATAATGTGCCTGTAATTTTTGGATTACTTACCACTAACACACTGGATCAGGCTGTTGCCAGATCAGGTGGCAGACATGGAAATAAAGGTGACGAAGCCGCAATCACTGCTTTAAAAATGATTGAGCTTCAGGAACGGCATAAATAATTAAGAATTATTTTTTATGATTAAATGAAGTAACTTACCGGTTACTTCTTTTTTTTAATCCGGTTTGAAAAATTATCCTCCTGAATTTTTATCCGGTAACCTTCAGAGGACAAAAATAAATCATCAGTATAACTGTGGGAGAGCAACATTCAAACATTTCAGTTCGTGATTTGACTCAGGGCAATATATCCCGTGAGCTGTTTTCACTTGCACTTCCACTACTCGCCATCAGTTTTATTCAAATGGCGTATAACCTGGTGGATATTCTCTGGATAGGACGCCTTGGAAGCGAAGCAGTTGCGGCAGTCGGATCAGTAGGCATGCTAATGTGGATGATGAATTCTTTTGCCCTTATCTCTAAAGTAAGTGCAGAGATCACAATTGGGCAGTCGATTGGTGCCCGCAGATTAGACAAAGCATCCATTTATGCCTCACATACAACCACAATTGCAATAATTCTTGGTATAACATTTGGACTGATATTTTTCCTGTTTCCAAAACCCTACGTATCTTTTTATCAGCTCGAAAGCAACATTGCATTTCAGGCAGAAGGTTATCTCCGACTTATTTCACTTGGACTGCCTTTCGTTTTCATCGGTCTTAATTTCTCAGGTATATATATCGGTTCGGGTAGAAGTGATATTCCGTTCTATTTTAATTCGATAGGGTTAATAATGAATATCATTCTCGATCCGCTGCTTATTTTTGGTATCGGTCCTTTCCCTGAAATGGGAGTTAAAGGAGCTGC
>JAQUIZ010000018.1:0-7163 GCA_028683355.1 Fermentimonas sp. | reverse complement strand
ACAATCACCTCACTCTTCAAAGGTTCAATACTGTTTATATGGTATCAGCTTCTAAAGAGAAGAATATTAAAAGAAGAAATCGAAAGATCATTTTAAAAACCCTGCAGATAAAGGCCTATATCAGACACGGGCAGGTTAAAATGGCTTGCCACGTATGAACTCACCATCTTGCCTGAAAAGATATAAAACCCCGAAGCAAAACCTCGATCGAAGCGTGCAAAATGATCTGTTCCACCTGAGTCGCCCATAGCATTAAACACTGATACAAATATATTACTCAAAGCAATAGAAGCAGTACGTGCAACACGTGAGCTCAGACTCATCTCGCAGAAATGCAATACCCCATATTTTTCAAAAATAGATGGGTGACCAGGCAAACAAGCTTCCATGGTAGTTTCAAAACAGCCTCCCTGCTCCATACGTAAATCAATAATTATTGCACCCTCCTTCATTTCACTTACCAGGTCAGATGAAACTCTGTAAAAATGTATTTTATTGATATATTGTAAAGCTCCTATAACAACATCAGCCGAACGAAAAACATTTCTCAAAACTTTTGGCTGTAAAGTTGAGGTAAAAACAGGAGTACCCAACTCATGACGAATAGTACGTAGTTTTATAACATCATTATCAAAAACCTTTACCGAGGCACCCATAGCAATTGCAGCCCTGGCAGCCATTGTGCCTGCAACACCGGCACCTATTATTACCACTTCCGAAGGGGTAATTCCGGGTATACCGCCAAGCATAATCCCTTTGCCACCATGAGCATTACTCAGCAGCTCAGCAGCAAGTGCTATTGAGGATGCACCTTCTATCTCTGAAATAGAAGTTACAAAAGGAGATGCACCTGTATCATCGTAAATAAGCTCATAAGCAAGAGCATTGATTCTCTTTTCCATCATATGCTCAAGCAGATTTCTCGATAAATTATGAAGATAAAGAAAAGAGTATACCGATGTTCTTGGACGCATCATATCAACTTCCTCGAGTGTGGGAGGCATTATTTTCAGAATAATATCAGCCTGGAAAACCTCTTTAGCCGTTTCCACAATCTCCGCACCTGAATCTGCGTAATATGAGTCTGAATAATTTATTGTCAGCCCTGCACCTGCCTGAAACATTACCCTGTAACCGGCTGAAACAAGTAAGGAAACTCCTTCCGGTGTAATTGGAACTCTTTTCTCAGTTTCCTGATTCTCCCTGGGTACACCAATAACAGTGGAAACCTTATGCTTATCTGCTTTTAGCATAAGTTCACTCACAGCGTACTGATTCTTTTTTTGAGATTTATAAATCATTGTTTTAGTTCTTTTTTAAAACAATCCGGTTTATCCGATTTCAACATTTCTGCAATTCCATTAACAGTCAGATAAACATCCTCTTTGGTTATCATCTTGTCAGTGTGATAAATGATTTTTGCTTCCATATAATAACGTTCTCTGGCAGCCAAATGTTTAGTTATAAAAGGGATAAGCTCAGACTTAGATTTACCTGCAATAATTGGCCGCACTGTTTTTGAAGCCAGCAGTCTTGCAGCCAATTCCTCAGGTTCTGCTTTAATGTAAACAGTTGTGCCTGTCTTATTCATTAAATCCATATTATCAAAAAAACATGGTGCACCACCCCCTGTTGATATTATAACTTCCTCAATCTGTGCAACATCATTAAGAGCTTTTCGTTCTATTTTCCTGAATTCATCTTCTCCTTTCTCAGTAAAGATTTCGGCTATCGTTTTCCTATGCTTGCTCTCAATAAATGCATCCAGGTCTATAAATGACAGATCGAGTGATTTTGCCAGCTTCTTTCCGACAGTTGTTTTACCCGATCCCATATATCCTATTAAAAAAACTCTATTAGGCATAATTAAAAGTCATAAAAGTGGAGCAAAAAGTCGCAATACAGATTCAAAGAAACGCTGGGATAAAGGCCGTTTAAGCCACTCTTTTAAAATTACCTGTTTAGAATTACTTTGATCAACTGTGAATATTTCATTTGCATCCTTAGCTACCTTTCCATTATAAATAAATGCTTCTACTTCGAAATTTTGCTCAAAGCTCCGGGTATCAAAATTTGCTGATCCGATTAAAGTCAATGAATCATCGAATACCATCATTTTTGAATGTAAAAAACCCTTCTCGTAAAAGTAAACCTTCACGTTTGATTCAAGCATATTCTTTATATATGATCGCGAAGCCAACTGTACAAGAGGGACATCTGAGCGTTTTGAAATCATGACCCTTACATCTACTCCACGTATTGCAGCAGCTTGCAGGGCATCAATCATTGCTTCCGGAGGGAGAAAATATGGAGTTTGAATAAAGATAGATTTTTTTGCATCATAAATTGCCTGTACAATTCCATGAGATATATTTTTATCATCATTCAGCGGTCCGCTATTAACAATTTGCACAGGGACATCACCAAAATTCTCCAGCAAAGGGAAATATTTTCTTGAAGTGATAAGAGTTTGAGAAACAAAATACCAGTCGATCAGAAATACCGACTGTAATCCCTGCACCCCCTTACCTTCTATACGTGCATGAGTATCGCGCCAGCATCCCCACTCAAAACCTCTTATATAACGATCTGCAATATTCATACCTCCGACATATCCGACCTGTCCGTCAATAACAATTATCTTTCGGTGATTGCGGTAATTCAGTCTTGATGTAATTGAACTCCAGGAGAGCTTAAGAAAAGGTTCTATCTCAATACCGGCCATTCTGAAATTTTCAATATACTCTTTCTTAAGTTTTCGAGAGCCGAAACTATCATAAATAATGCGAATTTCCAGTCCCTCTTTAGCCTTTTTGATAAGAGCCTCCTGAAATCTCATTCCGATCTCATCACACTGTAAAACATAATACTCAATATGAATATGCTCTTTTGCATTCTCTATATCAATAAAGAGCTGTTCGAATTTATCCTTACCATTTGTGAATATTCTAACATCATTACCACCTAAAACAGGATTATAATCCATATGTTTCAGCAAGCTAACCAGATTATCATGTTCATCAGGAACTTTAATTTCCACCGGTGTTCCCATTTCATCAAGAGGCCTCCGCTTAAGCTTACTGTACATCCTTTTAGAGATTACATACTTCTTTGTAATATCCTGTCCAAAAATTGCATACCAGATAATTCCTATAAATGGCAGGAAGACTACAGCAAGAATCCATGTAACAGTTTTTATCGGATTACGGTTTTCAGAAATCACCACAACCACGATACTCACAACTGTGAGCAGATAAAGTATTTCAATTATCAGAAGTAATGTTGCGTTGATCTGCATAACTACAAGCGGTATTTACCCTCGTTAATGTCTTCTATGATGTTTAGATATGAGTTGTATCTGCTTTCGCTGATATAATGATTCTCAACAGCTTCCAGCACTGCGCAATCAGGTTCGTTAATATGAAGACAGTTGTAAAACCTGCACTTTTTTGAAGTTTTGAATATTTCAGGAAAATAGTGAGAAACCTCTTCTACAGTCATATCGATTGTACCAAAGCCTTTGATACCCGGAGTATCTATTATAAATCCCCCGTTATCAAGCTCTATCATTTCGGAATAGGTGGTTGTATGCATCCCTTTGTCATGGTAACCCGATATCTTGCCAACTTTCTGCACTTGCTCCTTCTTAAGGGTATTAATTATCGTGGATTTCCCGACACCTGAATGACCGGCTAATAACACAGTTTTGCCTGCTGTTATCTCTCTAAGTTCATTTACCCCTTCACCTGTTTCCATGGAAGTTTTCAGGCAACGGTATCCTATCGTTGAATAAAGGTTAATGATTGCATCAAGATATTCCTTTTCCTCTTCATTGTAAAGATCGATCTTATTAAATATAAGACAAACAGGCACCGAATAGGCTTCAGCAGTTACAAGAAACCTGTCAGCAAAAACAGTAGTTGTTTCGGGATAACTAACAGTAAAACATAACAAGGCCAAATCGACATTCGACGCAAGTATATGAGCGTGTTTAGAAAGATTGGAAGCTTTCCGAACGATATAATTCCTTCGATCCTCTATATCCGTTATAAATGCTGTTCCATCGTCATTTACATCCATGAAAACGATATCACCTACAACAATCGGACTTGTACTCCTTATTCCTTTCAGTCTGAGGTTACCCTTAGCCTTACAAATATATTCATTGTTGTTGTCATCCCGGACAAAGTAGGTGTTGCCGGTATTTTTTATTACCAGGCCTTTAACACCTCTCCGGTCTCTTTCATCTCTCTCGTTTACCATTAAACGGTAAGAATTTCTTTCTCTTTTTCGACAAAGGCATCATCTACATGCTTGATATATTTATCGTGCAGTTTCTGCAGTTCATTTTCGCCATCTTTTCCCATATCTTCGGGCAAACCATTCTTTACAGCCTTCTTAACTTCGTCTATGCCTTCTCTTCGCGCATTACGAATACTTATTTTTGCATCCTCAGCCTCCTGCTTGGTTTGTTTAACAAGCTGCCTTCTGCGCTCTTCAGTGAGGGGCGGGATACCAAGACGAATTACCTCTCCGTTATTTTCAGGTGTAATACCTACATCAGAGTCCATTATTGCCTTTTCCACAACCTTAAGCATCGATTTCTCCCAAGGCTGCACCATAATGGTTTTTGCATCAGGTGTAGTTACTGTTGCAACATTTGATAGTGGAACATGGCTTCCGTAATAATCAACACGAATTCCATCAAGGATATGCGTGTTTGCACGTCCTGCTCTTATTCGTGAAAAAGTTTCATCCAAAAACTCGAGAGTCATTTTCATTTTCTCTTCGGCCTCTTGCCTGATTGCTAATGTATCCATATATATTTAGTTTTAGTTATTCTGTTCAAATCTGTTTCTATAAGCAAAAATAGTGAATAAAATCTATAGAACAACTATTTAACCAGTGTGCCGATGTTTTCGCCCTGCATCAGTTTTTTCAGATTCCCGTAAATATCCATATTAAAAACTACTATCGGCAGGTTATTCTCCTTGCACATGGTAGTAGCAGTAAGATCCATAACTTTAAGATCTCTTTTATACACCTCATCAAAAGAGATAGTTTGAAATTTAGTAGCATTAGGATCTTTCTCAGGATCTGCAGTATATACACCATCAACACGGGTGCCTTTTAACATTGCATCTGCCTCAATTTCAATTCCTCTTAGTGCAGAAGCCGTATCGGTAGTAAAAAAAGGATTACCTGTTCCACCGGCAATTATTGCAATTTCACCTTTTTCCATTGACTCAATTGCTTTCCATTTTGAATATAATTCACCTACCGGCTCCATGCGAATTGCAGTGAACAAACGGTTTTTCTGTCCTGCTGTAAAGAGTGCAGAGCTCAATGCAAGACTATTTATCACAGTTGCCAGCATTCCCATCTGATCACCTTTTACACGGTCAAATCCTTTTGATGTGCCACTCAATCCACGGAAAATATTACCTCCGCCTATCACGATAGCTATCTGAATGCCCATTTGAGCCACTTCATGAATTTGTTCGGCATATTGTGTAAGTCTGACTTCATCAATACCATACTGTTTGTCACCCATAAGCGACTCACCGCTAAGCTTCAGTAAAATTCTGTTATATTCCATATAATGCTATAATTTTTATCAACCTAATCCTAATCCACAAAAGAAACCTCTTTAAATGCGTATACTCTCTCTTCACCACTTTCAAGAGCTTTTAAAACCAGATAGCCCGATGGCTGTACTGCTTTTATCATTGCCTTAAAACGTCCATTTTCATCCTCAAACCAATAGTAATCGTTAATTCTATACAGGTCGAGCATATATTCATCTTCGATAACTCTGACATCTCCATTCTGTAACTCTCGGTATAAAAGGAAGAACTCTCTGATAAAAGTATCCAGGATATAATCCCTGTCCTGTTCCGATCCTACAATTTGTTTAAGTGACACCGGATTGGGCAGCTCCTCAGGAAATTCATCCTGATTTATGTTTATACCAATTCCAATTACCGAGTTTTCAATATTCTTTCCCTGGATATCGTTCTCAATTAACATCCCTGCTATTTTTTTATCCTTCCAGTAGATATCATTAGGCCATTTTATGCGAATATCATCAGTAAACTGGTCTAATGTATTCTTCACTGCAAGTGAAGCAATCCGGGAGATTATAAACTGTTCATTTGCAGGCACACCATCAGGATAAATAAGTAAACTAAACAGCAGGTTCTTGCCTTTTTCTGAATACCAGCCATTACCCATTTGACCCCGTCCTCCCAGCTGAAAATCAGCAATTATCATGGATCCTTCCTCAGGACGCTGATCTCTGACAAGACTTTTTAAATAATTATTTGTAGAATCTACCTCCTTGAGCCTTATAACTAGTCGTTCCTCACTTAATTGTTCCATAATATTCCTTTTGTAGTTTTTTTGGCAATTTCTTTATAACCTCCTCAACTGAATTATCTATACACTCCTTAATTTCGCTGTCCGGCATATCGCCATCAATAAAAATTGTATTCCAGTAAGTTTTATTCATATGATAAGCACTCTCAACACATTCATAAGATTCTCGAAGAGATATTGCCTTTTCAGGATCACATTTCAAAGTAACACTAAACCTCTCTTTTTCTGTTGGAATTAAAGCAAACATCTTTCCCATGACCTTCATTACAATTGTAACATCATCAAAAGGCGTAGTAGCTTCAGCACCCGGTACAGACATACAGTAATCAAACAGTTCTTCAATATCCATAATCAGGCTCAGTTATAAAAAAGCCATAAAGGCATCTTCGAAATGATCCAGCTCCGGTTTACCATCATTCCAGATAATTGAGATGATATCGAATCGGGCCGGTTTGTCTATCCTGTTAATTTTCAAATAATGGCTGGCAGAGTTAATCATTCTGCGCATTCGTTGTTTACCAACAGCATCCTCAGGATTACCCCAATCATTTGTTGCGCGGGTCTTAACCTCAGTAAAAACGATGAACTCCCTGTCTTCTGCAATTATATCAACTTCGTAACCGTGAAATGTCCAGTTTCTTTCAACAATCTTATATCCGTTTGTTTCAAGAAAAGCCACTGCTTTATCTTCACCTTTACTTCCTAATTCGTTATGATCAGCCATCTCAAATACTGCAAAAAGCACTATATACTTTGTAAAAATACAAATTTACCGCATAAATACT
>JAQUIZ010000126.1 GCA_028683355.1 Fermentimonas sp. | reverse complement strand
CAGAGCAGATAAGGGTTCGCAATCATAGGAAAAGTCTGCAAATCACTCCTGTAATCCGCAGAATTTATACAGTTGCCTCTGAACATCCAGATAAGACCAACTATCTCTATTTCACTTATGGTGATGTGAAACCACATATTCCATATAAAGAAGCTGGAAAAGAGGCAGTAATAGTCCTTGGTTCAGGTGCATATAGAATAGGATCATCGGTTGAGTTCGACTGGTGCTCTGTAAACGCTGTTCAAACTGCTCGTGAGCTTGGATACGACTCAGTTATGATAAACTATAATCCTGAGACTGTTTCTACCGATTATGATATGTGCGACAGGCTCTATTTTGATGAGCTTACATTTGAGCGAGTGCTCGATGTGATAGATGTGGAAAATCCTAAAGGTGTAATACTCTCTGTTGGAGGTCAGATTCCAAACAATATGGCAATGAAGCTTCACCGTCAGGATGTACCAATACTTGGCACACAACCCATATCTATTGACAGGGCAGAAAACAGACATAAGTTCTCTGCAATGCTCGACGAGCTTGGAATTGATCAGCCCAGATGGAAAGAGGCCAGTAGCAAAGACGAGATAGATGCTTTTATCGATGAGGTTGGTTTTCCGTTACTTATCAGGCCATCTTACGTACTATCAGGTGCAGCAATGAATGTATGCTACGACAGAGATCAGATGCATACTTTTCTTGAGATGGCTGTGAATGTATCTAAAGAACACCCGGTGGTGGTCTCAAGCTTTATGCAGAATGCAAAAGAGATAGAGTTTGATGCAGTTGCACAAAATGGAGAGGTTGTTGAATATGCTATTTCAGAGCATGTTGAGTTTGCAGGTGTTCATTCTGGCGACGCAACACTGGTTTTCCCGGCTCAGAAGATCTATTTCGAGACTATGCGACGGGTAAAAAAGATATCAAAACAGATTGCCCGTGAACTTAAAATCAGCGGTCCTTTTAATATCCAGTATCTTGCTAAGAATAACGATATTAAGGTTATAGAGTGTAACCTAAGGGCAAGTCGCTCTTTCCCATTCGTGTCCAAGGTTTTAAAGCAGAATTTTATTGAAACTGCAACACGTATAATGCTGGATGCACCATATACAAAACCGGACAGCTCGGTTTTCGATCTGGAATATATAGGTGTTAAAGCATCGCAATTCTCATTCTCCAGACTTCAGAACGCCGACCCTGTGTTAGGTGTTGATATGTCATCAACCGGTGAAGTTGGCTGTATAGGAGATGATTTTTCGGAAGCCATACTTAAGTCGATGCTCTCAGTAGGTTACAAAATACCTAAAAAAGCAATTCTGATCTCTTCCGGAGAAATGAAATCGAAGGTTGACCTTCTGGAGGCTTGTAAACTACTTGGAGAAAGGAATTATGAGTTGTATGCAAGTCACGGTACCCAGAAATTTCTGGTTGATAATGGCATTAATGCTATTGAAGTGAACTGGCCTGATGAAGATGGTGATAACAATATCCTGACGATGATTGCTGATAAGAAGTTCGACCTCATTATAAATATTCCGAAAGATGTGACTCGCAGAGAGCTAACCAACGGTTATATTATTCGTCGCGGTGCAATTGACTATAATATTCCGCTAATCACCAATGCAAGACTGGCGAGTGCCTTTATTACTGCCTTTTGCACATTGGAGCCAGATGACGTTCATATTAAAAGCTGGGACGAATATTGAATAGACAGGGATAATTTTTCTTCTTTATAGAAAATGATTGTTTTTTCTTGTTAAACAAATTCTTTCACCCATTAGTTGCACCACAAAATGGGTAACCGAAAGAATAATGTAAGACTTTAAAAAAACAATCATTTTCATTTTAATAAAGAAGAAAAAGAGTAACTTCAACAATAGTTGATTAACTACTTCTGGTATTTAAACCGCTTAATACTTCTCTTAGGCGTCTTATCAAACTCCTCGTCCTGAATACGGATAGAAGCAATGCGACTATAATTAGGCAAAGTGGAATTCACTTCTTTAATAATATTAGTGAAAAGTGTATTCCATTTTTCTTCTTCTATACCTTCTGACTCAAGTGCTTCCTTATCAGGAACTATCAGAGCTATGATCTTTTGGTTTTCACCTATCACGAGCACCTCACTTATATAATCAGAACTATTTAGTTTTTCCTCAATCTCTTCTGGATATATATTTTGTCCGGAAGGACCTAACAGCATGTTTTTGTTTCTGCCTTTGATAAAAATGAAACTATCTTTGTCCTTAGTACCAAGGTCACCCGTTTTAAACCAACCGTCAGAGGTGAATGTTTCTTTAGTTGCCTCCTCATTCTTATAATATCCAAGCATGAGATTGCTTCCTTTTGTCAGAATTTCACCAACAATATTTTCAGGATCCTTTGAATCTATTTTCACCTGCATTCTGTCAACAACCTTTCCTGAAGAACGTTTTTTATACTCTTTCCAGTAAGCATAAGAAATAAGTGGCCCGCATTCAGTCATACCGTAGCCCACAGTAAAAGGAAATTTTATCTTTTTCAGAAAATTCTCAACATCTGAATTCAATGCCGCACCACCAATAACAACTTCATCCAGCTCGCCTCCAAAGAATTCGATCATGGATTTGCGTACTTTTGAATAAACAATACTATTAAGCAGCGGTATCTTTATAAGAGTGGCAGCAGAACCCTTTTTCAATTTTGGAAATACAACTTTAGTAACAATTTTTTCCAAAATGAGAGGAACAGCAAGTACAAGCTTTGGTTTAGTCATTGCAAATGCATCCTTTAGAATTTTTGGGGATGGTGTTTTTCCAAGGAAGTGAATATGGCAACCAATAGCAATTGAGTTCAAAATCTCGAACGCAAGTCCATAAGTATGTGCCATTGGCAACATGCAGACTATATTGTCACCGGGCAGCAGAAAATTAACATTTTCGTTTGCATACTTAGTGTTAGACCACAAGCTTCGATAGGGGAGCATAACTCCTTTTGGGCTGCTGGTGGTGCCTGAAGTATAATTTATGATTGCCAGCTCCTCAGGTCTTTCTGTTTTGAAATTTAAGTCATTTACAAAAAAGCCCTTTCTGTACTTATTTGAGAAGTAATCAGCAGCCTCAGGCATAAATTTATTTAAGTCATCTGAAGATGTTTTCAGCAGAGAAAAATTATCTAAAGAGAAAACTGTTTCAGTTTTTGGGATAGCGTTTTCATCAATTCCGTTCCAAATGCTTTCATCGATAAAAACCACTTTTGAATCTGAATGATCCACAATAAACTGAACACTTCCTTTATCAAATTCATTTAAAATATTTACAGATACAGCGCCATAAGAAAGTGTTGCGAAAAATACTATCGCCCAGTTTGAACTATTCCTTCCGCAAATGGAGATTTTATCACCACGCTGTACACCGGCAGCATTAAAAACATCATGCAGTTGATCCATCTCACGGGCAAAATCTTTGTAGTACAATGTTTTACCTTCGTAGTCCGTCATGGCAGGCAGATTCCAATTATTTCTAATGCTCTGCTCAATTATTCCTAAAAAACTGTTTTGCGTCATTTTATGTTTTATTATGTCAATTTTATCAGAGATAAAGTTACACATTATATAAAAACAAACAAACGTTTATATTATTTATTATTTATACACAACCTTTTTGTGGTGCTAAGTAGTTTAAATAATTCATGTAACTTTAAATTGTTTTGTTATTAAAATAAATGATAACGGGTGAATTTTACACATAAAATTTCGTTTTCAAATTAATTTATCTTACTTTTACGAATCTATTTACTAAAAAGCGATTAAGAATATAAAATTTACAACGTATTTCTAATGTAGTCCCATAAAGATATTTAAATAAATAATATACCATTTGTTGTTCTGAAACTTAATGAAAAATAGATTAAATATTTGTGAATTAAACAGTATAATATATACACATTTATCAAAGTGAAACCTAAAAAAAAGTACTTATGTCATCAAACATTTCAAGAAGAAGATTTTTAGAAACCGGGGCTTTAGCAGCTGCCGGATTAACGGTTGTACCTTCATCGGTACTGGGAAAAAGCATGGGCTATAAAGCACCTAGTGATAAACTCAATATCGCAGCAGTTGGTATTGGAGGTATGGGTAATTCTAACCTTAACGCTCTTCAAAGCGAGAATATAGTTGGCCTTGCTGATGTAGACTGGAAATACAGTCAGCGTGTGTTTGAAAAATATCCCAATGCTAAAAAGTATTATGATTACAGACGCATGTATGATGAGTTGGGTAAAACTATCGATGGAGTTGTAGTAGCTACTTCGGACCATACTCACGCTATTATCACTGCTGATGCTATGACAATGGGCAAACATGTTTATGTTCAGAAACCATTGACACACAGTGTTTATGAGTCACGTCTTTTAACAAAACTGGCTGATAAATATAAAGTTGCTACCAGTATGGGTAACCAGGGCTCGTCCGGAGCAGGTGTACGTCAGGTTATCGACTGGATTGCCGATGGTCAGATTGGTGAAGTTACTAAAGTAGAGACATTTACAGACCGTCCTATTTGGCCGCAAGGTTTAATGATACCTAAGGAAACTCATAATGTGCCTTCTACGCTAAACTGGGATCTTTTCATTGGGCCGGCTAATAAACGTCCGTTTAATGAAATTTATCATCCATGGAACTGGCGCGGATGGTGGGATTTTGGTACAGGTGCTCTTGGTGATATGGCTTGCCATATTCTGCATCCGGTATTTAAAGGACTAAATCTGGGTTATCCGTCAAAGGTTGAAGCTTCTTCAACAATGCTTCTGACAGACAGTGCTCCTTCTGCCGAAATGGTTAAATTTACATTCCCTGCACGTCCAAATCTTCCTAAGGTTGCTATGCCTGAGGTGGAAGTTTTCTGGTACGACGGCGGTCTTCAGCCAATGCGTCCTGAAGGTGTTCCTGCAGGAAAGAATCTGAATGATCAGGGTGGTGGTGCTATTTTCCACGGAACTAAGGATACTTTGATTTGCGGTTGCTATGGTGTAAACCCATGGTTAGTATCAGGTCGCAAGCCAAATTCTCCAAAAACTCAGCGTGAAGTTACTGTTTCTCACGAAATGGACTGGGTACGTGCATGTAAGGAATCACCTGCAAACCGTGTTGAAACTGCATCTCCTTTCTCTGAAGCAGGACCTTTCAACGAAATGGTTGTTATGGGTGTTCTTGCTGTGAGACTACAGAGCTTGAATCAGGAACTTGAGTGGGATGGTGAAAATATGCGTTTCACTAATATTCCTGCAGATGCAACTGTAAGAACAATTATAGAGGATGGTTTCAAGATTACTGACGGCCACCCGACATTTGCAAAGACTTGGACAGAGCCTGTTAATGCAGTTGAATATGCAAATGAGATGATCAAACATACATATCACAACGGCTGGCAATTACCAGCTATGCCGTAACAAATCAACTAAAGAGGAGGGAGTAGCGTTTTAAAACGTTTACTCCCCTCTTTTAAAGCTGATTTAGCAGTTTAATTTAAATGGAAAAAGTTATGAAGAAAGTTTTTTATGCAGTGACTTTAATGGCTGCTACAATGTTTGCAGCTTGTGGAGGTGGTACACAAAAATCTCAGGAAGCAGAAAGTGCAGAAGAGGTAACTGATACACCTCAGTATACAGTAGTAGAAAATCCTCAGGTTGACTTATCGGGGTTTGTAACAGATAGCGAAGGTTATGTTGTTATTTTCAACGGTAAAGATTTTACCGGATGGCGTGGTTATGGAAAAGATAATGTTCCCGGTAAATGGACAATTGAGGATGGTGCAATTAAATTTAATGGCTCAGGTGGCGGTGAAGCACAAGATGGAGATGGTGGTGATATTATCTTCAGTCATAAATTCAAGAATTTCGAACTCAGTCTGGAATGGAAAGTTTCAAAAGGTGGAAATTCCGGTATCTTTTATCTTGCTCAAGAAATTAGCACAACCGATGAGAATGGAAATGTTAGAATGGAACCTATTTATATCTCAGCTCCTGAATTTCAGGTTTTGGATAATGCAAACCATCCGGATGCTAAATTAGGTAAAGATAATAACAGACAATCTGCCTCACTTTATGACATGATTCCTGCTGTACCACAAAATCAAAATCCTTTTGGAGAGTGGAACAGTGCAAAAATTATGGTTTATAAAGGAACTGTAGTACACGGACAAAATAATGAAAATGTTGTTGAGTATCATTTATGGACTCAACAGTGGACAGATATGCTACAGGCAAGTAAGTTCAGCCAGGACAAATGGCCGCTTGCTTTTGAATTGCTTAATAACTGTGGCGGACCTGACAGAGAAGGTTATATTGCTTTACAAGACCATGGTGATGATGTTTGGTTTAGAAACATCAGAGTTAAAATATTAGACTAAAAACAATTACAAGAATATTATCACTTTCGGGCGATAATATTCTTTTTTTTAAAATTTATAAACAATGAAAAAACATTCAATTTTTCTTAGTGCAGCAATTTTAAGCTGTCTGTTTATTTTTTCTGCTTGTAATCAGAGTCCTAAACAGGATGCTGTTGCAGATGAAGCTAAAAAAGATATTTACATTCAACTTTACTCTGTTCGTGATGACATAAAATCTGATTATGCAGGAACAATAGCTGCTGTTGCTGAAATGGGGTACACAGGTGTTGAAGCCGCAGGTTACAATGAAGGACAATTTTATGGAATGACTCCAGCCGCATTCAAACAATCAATCGAAGATGCAGGTATGGAAGTTTTATCATCACACGCAGGAAGACCTCTTGCTGATCCGGCTGCAGATACCAACTGGGAAGAAACATGGGCATGGTGGGATACCGCAATTCAGGCACACAAAGATGCCGGAATGAAGTATCTTGTTGTAGCATGGATTCCTACTCCTAAAACACTTGTTGATCTTCAGGCCTATTGCGACTACTTCAACCAGATAGGCGAAAAATGTAATGCAGCAGGTATCAGATTCGGATATCACAATCACAACTTTGAATTTACTGAAATTGAAGGAGAAATAATGTATGATTACATGATAAATAACACCGATCCTGCCAAAGTATTCTATCAAATGGATGTTTATTGGGTAGGACAAGGTGGATACAATCCTGTTGATTACATGAATAAATATCCAGGTCGCTTTGAAATACTTCATATCAAGGATGAGCTTGAAATTGGTAAGAGTGGAGAGGTTGATTTTGAAGCTATATATAACAATGCAGAAACAGCTGGTGCCAAATATATGGTAGTAGAGGTTGAAAGATACACAGGTACTCCTTTAGAAGGTGTAAAAGAAAGTTACGACTTCCTGAATAATGCTGAATATGTAAAAGCTAGCTATTCAAAATAAAAGTATAGTATTAAAATACCCAATTTTTTAAACAATTTTCTCCCCGGACAGTTTTTGTTCGGGGTTTTTTTTAATCACTTCCGTACAGTCTAATTTTCATCTAGCACACTTTTTATTGATAAATATCCTATTTAGAACATGTAACGGTTTGTAGGACGAGACATTCACTGTTTTACCGATTAAGAATACCAATTTTAAAAAGCACCTATCAATTATTCGTGTGAAAATTCGTGTGAGAGCCTTATTGTAAAAAAGCAACCCTCTGTAAAACAGAGGGTTGCAAGTCTTGTAAGTTGTCCCACAAGGATTCGAACCTCAACCGGCTGAACCAAAATCAGATGTGCTACCGTTACACCATGGGACAATCCTTATATGCTTCGTGAAAAGCAAGTGCAAAAGTATAATATAAATTTTAACTATCCAAATTTTTAGGACTCAATTTCAGAAAAAACAGCTATAATGTATCCCTTCTAAATTGTTACAATAAGAAAGTGTAGACT
>JAQUIZ010000125.1 GCA_028683355.1 Fermentimonas sp. | reverse complement strand
CTGACAGATCAGCGTTATATAGTATTTTTTATGTTACAATATTTAATATACTTCTATAAGGTAGTCTTTCTTAAAAGCTGGTTTTATAAATGGCTCAGAACCATTCACAGTATATGTTCTTTTTTCATCGGTAGCATATTCAACCACAGTGTATTCTTTGTCTTTTTCTAGGCCTCTCAGTTCAATCTCACCATCCCACTCATCGGCATAAAAAGCATAATACATTTTACCATCCTTCTCAATAGCGTGAGCTTCCGGTTCGAAATAACCTATATCATACAATCCACCCAGGTATGTTCCGGTTGACAGCATTTTCTCATCATAAAGTGAGAACCACTTCTTCCAGATCACCTCTTTCTCGGGAGTAAGCAGATAATCTCTTCTCACGTCAGGATTATTCTTAGGATAAGTAAATTTAGTACCAAGTACAGCACCAATACCAAATGAAGATGCAAAGTCATCGCCATTATCACTCAACTCAACATGATCTCCGAAGTAAGCTGTTTTAGGTATAATTGCTCTGTAAACCAAACCCTTGCTTCTAATCTGCCAACTGCTTGTTGGGTCGGAAGAAACAACCTGATTGGTGTAAGGCATATTATAGAATGACATACAAGTACCACAAGGACAATTTTGAATTACTGCATTAGGCTTTATAGCAAGTGCATCGTCAAAAATTAACTTGAAAAAGTTAGGCAATTCTCTCACAGCAAGTTCAGGATCATGAGAGTGATTCGCTTCACTGTAATCAGGATTAACAGCATTAAGATGCTGACCGTCAAGCTTAAGTCCGTCAAAATCATATTCCTTAATAAATCTGTTCACCAGCATTTTGGTCTCGTTGATTGTAGCCTCAGCAACAGGCGACATGTAGTAGCTGTTCCACCACGAAATATCATAAGGTTTGCCATCTTTCGAAAGCATCACAATCTCAGGATGTTCTTCAAGAATCTTAGTTCCTGGGTCTGCAGCCAATGGTGCCCACCAAAGCTGTACCTTCAAACCATCCTTTTTCATCTCTTTCACAAGATCAATCATCTCCTGATCTCCGCCGGGGAAGCGCTTAGGGTCAAGATCCCAGTCACCCTCGGCAATCTGAAAACCATCGTCAACAGTGGCCCATTTAATACCAAGCTCCTTCACCTTTGGCAAAGTTCCAAGAACCTCCTCAAATGTAGCGGTGCGCTCATAACCCCAGGAGCACCACATAGATTCAAATGCATCAGGCTCAGAATCAGGCATAACAATACCCGACTTCTGCATATATTCTGAATATCTCCTTAATGGCAGGAAACAGTCACCTTCGTACATCTGCACAAAACCTTCAAGTGATGAGATTGTTTCACCCGGCATCAGTGTTACATATTCATCTTCATCATATGTCTTAGTCATAGAAATTATAGCATTACCCGTGTCATTTCTATTGTCAACAGGAAGCGATACAAGTTCAGGATGCAGAGAAACATGACCGATTGCAATTCCAAGGTCAGTTCTCCAAAGAGCTGTAACCGGTATTCCACCTCCATAATCGGAGTTGTTCATACCCATATAGTTACGCTGATAAAAATTCTCAACTACAGGTAGTATCCAGTCCCTGCGACGGGAAGTAGACTCACCCTGAAACGACCAGTAAGTGGGTGTATCGCCACCACCGATAACCTCATACCTGTTATTGGCAATCTCTTTCACAACAATAGGTGTATCACCGTTATTCACGAATGATACTTTTGTAATAAGCATATCAGGGAAATCGTTATAAGTAGAAACCGACAAAATCTTTGTAAGACTTCCATCAGCATTCTTTCCCTCATAAACATAGTTTACACCCAGTCCTTTATCATCTGTGATATTCTTTTTAGATGATTTGTTAAGGGTAAACTCTTTAATCTCTTCATCATTCTCAGTTATAAGTGCTTCGGTGTAACCAAAATCCACCAGCTGGTTGGTTGATCCGTTCCACGTTAAGCGTGTCTGCATCCCCTCACTTATTTCGAAAACCATATTCCCGTTCTCTACCTTTGTAGGGGCATCTGAGCAGGAATACAGAAGTAAGGCGGAGAGCCCGACAAGAAATATGTTTCTTACAAATTTCATAAATTGATAGTTTTTATTTGATTGGTATTTAAATTAAAAAACACTTAACTTATCTCATGTAACTTATTAAAGTATCAGATTCTTACTGAACCTCTCAGCAGCAGTTCTTTTTACATCTTCAGCGGACGTGAAAGCACCTGTTCCCCCTGCTGCAGTAGTGTTAACCGCACCCGTAAGGTTACCGTTTATCTGTGCCTCTTCAACAGTTGCACCTTTCACATAAGCATGAATAAAACCTGCATTAAAGCTGTCACCTGCACCTATTGCATCAACAACATCATTATTCAGAAAAGCATCCAGCACTACCGCTTCTTTACCTTTTTGCAAAAGTATAGATCCCATTCTTCCGCACTTCACAACACATACATCAATATAAGGCTCAATTTTTACTATCGCCTCCTCAAGAGTTTTCGAACCTGTCAGGAACTTCAGTTCAGTCTCATTAGGCAGAAAAACATTCAGGTAGGGCAACACCTCTTTATAATCCATATCCCACTTTTCGTTTGGATCCCACTGAGGGTCAAGAGAAGTGGTTACACCATTATCACGAGCCGTCTTCAGTATCTTAAGCAAATCTCTTTTAATACCCGATTGTAAAAAAACAGACGACAAGTGAATGTGCTTTGTATTAGTAAAAACTGACTGATCGATATCATCAAAACCCATGTGATCCATCGCTCCCTGGTATGTCACATTTGCACGATCTTCATTGTAATTAAGACAAATAGTTGCACCCGATGCATACTTAGTTGATTTTATAAGCATTGAGGTATCTACACCTTTATCGGCCAGGCTGGTTTCAATCAGCGTGCCGAAGGGATCCTTACCTATCATACCCACGAAGCCTGTTTTTGAACCAAGACATGCAACATTAGCTGCGAAAATTGCAGTAGAACTTCCCAGAGTAAGAAGCATGTCCTCTGCAAAAATCTCTTTACCAACCGTAGGTTCACCCTGAATACCATTCAGAATCAGGTCAACGTTAAGTTCTCCGATGGCAACTACATCATAATTTTTCATAACTGACTTACTTTTAAATTTTTAATAAATGGTAACACCCTCAACCACACGTGCAATTTTACCACTTGCCGACGGGTTATCAGGATCAAGATTCAGATCAACATTTTTAAAGAGACCCAACAACTGACCTACAAGTACATATAGAATCACATCTAAATTAGTCTTATCGTAAGTTTCAGGCACCATTTCCAGATCAAAGTTAATATCTGTCTGCTCAATTTTTTTCTCAGCCACATAAATCTGACCCGCAGGCTTTATCTGCTGATTAATCTGAACAACCAGATCTCTCTCATATCTCAATACCTTTTCTTCATCTGCAAAAAGGTATACAATAAGTGTCTTTTCATTTAACGCAGCTTTCGGTCCGTGTCTAAAACCAAGGAATGAGTCAAAAAGACAAATCACCTGTCCGTCGGTCAGCTCCTGCAATTTAAGATGACACTCCTCTCCTATCCCCTTCTTTTCGCCGGAACCGAGAAAAACAGCTCTTTCGAAATCCAGTGAAGCCACCTTCTGAATATCTCCGGCGTAAGTGTTTAACATATATTCAGCCTTCTTGCTCAGTTTTTCAACCTGACTCCTGTTCTCATCTAAGTTCTTCACATCGAATACCAGCATAGCCGAAAGAAGCATTGAAGAAAAGCTGCTGGTCATTGCCAGTCCCTTGTCATTTGTTGCTTCAGGCAGAATCAACGACAACACATTACTCTTAGCCTCTCTTTTTGCCAAAGCACCCTCAGCATTACATGTTATGTATATGTGAGCTATGTTATCCCCGCAAATTGAATCAGCTATGTCAACAGCTGCAATACTTTCGGGACTGTTACCCGATCTTGCCAGTGAAACAAGTATATATTTTTTATCCTTCAGGAAGACAGAATCAGCATGAGTAGTAATGTCGGTAGTAGCAACAGATTTAAAATCAGAAACGCCATAATCCGCCATTAAATACAATAATATATTTCCTACGAATGATGAAGTACCAGCACCCGTGAATATAACAGTTACATCATTATTATAATAAGAAGATAAAAAGTCTGATATTTCTTTTTTCCTTTCCGATATAATATTATATGTTTGTCTCCACATTTCCGGTTGGTGGAATATTTCACGGTAAGTGTTACTATTTATAAATCCCATATTTCTTAATTTATTTTTATATTAAATGTTTAATTTGTTACAAACATAATACATTCGAAACTATCGAAACATTAGCAATACATGTTTTATAACATGTTTTTAATTAAAAAAACCTATACCTACTGTATTTCAATCGGTTAACCTCCTCTGACTATAGTTCTTTCTGTTTCGAAACCTTACGAAACGAAGATTCATTTAAATTATTCTTTCGGTGTGTTTCGTTTATCCGTTTAAAACACTATTTTTGTAAGTGAAAATAGTCAAAATATGGAAAATTACTCAACAAACGAAAGAAGGGCAGATATAATACAATTATTAAATCAGAATAATCGTGTTACGGTAGAAGAACTATGCGAAAGATACGGCTTGTCAGAGGTTACAATCCGAAAGGATCTCGAAATGCTTAAAAAGCGTAATTTGCTATTCAGGGTACGTGGTGGAGCAATAAAGATTCCAACCGCCAACATAGATGGAAATGATGTCCACATTGAGTCCAAGAGGCATTTCCACTATATGCAGAAGAAAGCAATAGGCAAAATGGCAGCCTCTCTTATCAATGAAAACGAAACAATAATAATAGACTCCGGAACCACTACAATGGAGATAGCTAAGAACCTTCATAAGTTTCATAAGCTGACTGTTGTTACAAATGCCATCGATATAGCACTTGAAGTATCTAAGTA
This sequence comes from Fermentimonas sp., assembly GCA_028683355.1. Lineage (GTDB taxonomy): Bacteria > Bacteroidota > Bacteroidia > Bacteroidales > Dysgonomonadaceae > Proteiniphilum. The sequence continues at coordinate 2,936 of JAQUIZ010000125.1, read as the reverse complement.
TAACCGTTTCGATGTTATATTACTGGGTGGATATCTTCGCGGGTCCTCTTTATCTACTGTAGGCCCTCTGGCAGAGTCCGTTCTCAAGGTCATCTACTGTGATAAACTGTTTCTGGGCGTTGACAGCTTCAACCTTGAAGAGGGCATCTCCACACCTAACATAGAAGAGGCCAATATCAATCAAACCATGATAACGATGGCTAAAGAGTCTATTGCAGTATTCGACTCCTCTAAATTCAACAAAAGAAGTTTCGCGTTTATCTCTAAGGTTACCGATATGAAAGCTGTTGTTACCGACGAAGATACACCCTCTCACATAGTAGCTGATCTCAGGAATAAAAAGATCGAGGTCTATCTTACACCATACGATAGAAAGTAGATCATATATACAACCTACCTTACTATGATCACTCCAATCAGGTTAGCTCCTAATTCTGTATTCCAACTGTTTCCTTTATTTGCAAATCTTACTGATCGTTTATTTTGACTCTGTTCCTTGGGATCATTTATTTTCATGTATATTTCGTATTCACCGGTTGTGACATTACCAAAATCTTTCATTTTAATTGAAAAACTTAAATCACGCCATGCATCTGTATTATCAGGTCTGCCGTTTCCATTTTCATCTGTAAGCCAATCCCTCGCATCAAGATTAGTTAACACATTATAAGTATCAGATCCGGTTTTAGATTTTAGTATTACAGTAACATCCTTTTTGTTTACTATATTCCCGAAACCTACATTCTGAATCTTACCTTTAAAGTAAAGAGTACCATTATTCTTTACCCATTCACTGACTTTAGCTTCACGCAATACAAGTCTGTAACCCAACCTATCGCGGAAATACTCCAAACCTGTTTTACCATCATAAACTGGGTCAAATATTGCTGCCTTAGTTGGTCCGGTAAACGGGGGAGTCATCTCGGTGCTTGTTGCAGGAAAAGTAACCGGTGCAGTTACGTTTTCTTCATTATAGATAAAATTACTCCAGCGTGAATAGTTTCCGTGGCGCATATTTGCTACAGTTGTACGAAACAGAAATGCTTCAATTATAGCCCCCGGCATATTACCAAAAACATTATCACCTATACCACCTTCAACCTGCGTGATTGTATTCATATTATAAAGCCAGTTTGTAAACCTGTAACGATCATCCGGTGTGCGATACCTGCCACTATTGGTGTAATTTGATCCATAACTATCGTCAAAATATCCCCATCGCGCTTCGGGAGTACCTTCCTGCGGAACAGGTATTGAGTCTATTACATTAAAATCAGTTCCATAAGTTAAGTTATACCAAGAAAGAAACAGAAGCTGAGTTGTCAGTAGCTTACGAGAAGAAGGAACAACATCTAAAAATGCATCAAACACCATTTTTCGATCCTGAGGATTCAGCGCCATTGGAGATGAATGCTGTTCTCCCCAAGGACCTAACATTCCTGTTTTTACACACATGATAACATCTTCAAATTCATAAAAAATGGGCTTAAGCTGCCAAAGATGATATTCGATCCAGTTCTTATCTGTATGCCCTGGAACATCACACATAGCTGAAGGATTATTCAGAGTTATATATCCGGGTTCAGGCCCATGAATAATACCCTCAGGAAAAACAACATGAGGGTACCTGGAAGGTTCAATGTAGCTAAAGCCATTTCCGTCATACGAAAACTTAACGAATGCTACACCATTACCCTCTCTCACTTTCTGAAGCAGACCTCTTATATAATTAAGTGCATATTCTGTCAGAGGCTGCGTTTTACCCGTTCTCGACTCTCCTGTGAGCGGATCAGTAAACGATTTATCCTCCCTGTAATTCATGGCACCCATAGCTGTAAGAAAAGCATTAGACGAAAACCGGGCTAAGTCAAAAGCCATAAACGACACAGATGGCAAAGCAGAAACACCGGTTCCACCTGCATAATTAGGACTGAGGTTTTGCCCATTATAAAATTGAGTCTCTTCTATATCATCTCCCTCTATAGTACCAAGCGTTGCAAGACCCACCAAAGTAGCTCCATGAAATAAAACGTCATTCTCTGTTACAGGAACCAAATGGTCCACTTCCGGCGTAATACCGAAATTTGTAGCAACACGCTGCCATCTCCCCCTATAAGCACCCCTGTCCGGATTAGGGATATCAATAGGATTCTCTGTGTAATCAAGTGGCTGTAACACAAGTGGCGCCTGTGCAAAAACAACATCTATAATTAAATAAAATAAAAACAGTACTATACTCCCTTTAGTTTTCATATAAAAATTTTTAAAGATGTACCAATAAATGTTTTTTATAATAAAGATATAATTTGCTGCAAACTTAAGGAACTCGAAACTATCGAAACTTTTAGAATATATGTTTTATAACACATCCTCTGAAAAAAAACCACCATTACCTGTCTATCAGCTGTTTATCATTTAACAACCACTATAATTTTCATTTCGAAACCTTTCGACAAATACGTTTATTCAGCTATAAAATCACAAATAACTAACAGATAATCATTAAAAATCTTCCAAACCGCTTTGTTTTTCTGTATATTTTGTACTTTTGACCTGAAGAACTGATTATCAGATAAATGTAAAACATACATTAAAAACAAACACACTATGAAAAGTGCAAAAGTTATATTTACAATACTACTGCTCATCATGGGAGGCATATTTTATAGCTCCTGTGAGAAGAATTCAAACGAAGAAGATCCGCTTGGTGCATCAAGGCCTGTTCCACTCGATGATTATGTTTACATTCATGGATTAAAAAACACCGGATGGCGTGAAGTTAATTCCAGTTTTACCCTATATATAGATTTCTATGCAGATTCTTGTACTTTTAAAAAAACTCCTCAGTTTACCTCTCAGGCAACAACCACAAAATACAATTACACTTTCAAGTATCCCAACCTTTCATTAACACTCAAAGGAGAGGATGAAGTCAC
>JAQUIZ010000017.1:20309-32174 GCA_028683355.1 Fermentimonas sp. | reverse complement strand
TTGGTGTTATACTTGTTACGACTAAATCAGGTAAGAGCGGTAAACCGAGTGTTTCATATCAGGCAAACGTTCGTTTCTCAGATGCCAATCAGGTACCTAATATGCTTGATTCATACAGATTTGCTCAATATTATAATGAGGCAGCAAGAAACTCGGGACAGGGTGCTATTTTCTCTGAAGAGTCTATGCAGAACATTCTTGACTATCAGGCTTACCAGAACGGAACATTCACAGGTGAGCTGACTGACAGAAACAGAGATGCTGTAATGTATGGAACTACTGCAGGAAGCAACAACAGATGGCTTCTTTATGGTGGTGCAAATGGAAACACCGACTGGTTTGGAGAAATGTATCGCAACTGGGTACCTTCTCAAGAACACAATATGAGTGTTAGCGGTGGTAGTGATAAAGTCACATACTTAATAAGCGGAAACTTCCTTGACCAGAATGGTTTGATTCGTCATGGAGAAGACAACTTTAACCGTTACTCACTTAATGGTAAAATCTCAGCAAAACTGGCTGATTGGGCAACTTTAAATTACAGCAACCGCTGGGTTCGTGAAGAATATTCAAGACCCTCATACATGACCGGACTATTCTTTCATAATATTGCCAGACGCTGGCCTACAAACCCTGTAATTGACCCTAATGGTCATTATCATGAAGGTAACGAAATCCTTCAGATGAGAGATGGTGGTGTTGACAAAAGTGAAAAAGATTATCTGTATCAACAGCTTCAGTTTGTTTTTGAGCCGGTTGAAGACTGGTTTATCAGAGCAGAAGGTAACTATAATACAATTACCCGCTTTAACCACTGGGATGTATTGCCTATTTACGGATACGACACAAACAATCAGCCATTTGCTGCTCCTTGGTCGGGTGGTGATGCCGGCAGATCAAATGTATATGAAGGTGCGACAAAAGATAATTTCGCCTCAGTGAATCTGTATTCAGATTACACATTTTCACTTGATGACACTCACACATTTACTGTTATGGGTGGTACCAACGTCGACTTGATGAAAACAAGAAACCTGGGAGGTTCTAAACAAGACCTTATAACCCCTCTGGTTCCTACACTAAATACTGCAACCAACCCAACACCAAGTATTTCGGGTGGATACGGACACTGGTCGAATCTTGGATTCTTCGGTAGATTAAACTACAACTACAAAGAAAAATATCTGTTTGAAGCTAACGTAAGACGCGACGGATCTTCTCGTTTCGTTGGTGATCAGAGATGGGGCACTTTCCCTTCATTCTCGGTTGGATGGAACATGGCAAATGAAGATTTCTTTGCTCCATTGGCAGATAAAATCAGCATGTTAAAATTAAGAGCTTCTTGGGGTCAGCTTGGAAATATGAACACCAAAAGCTGGTATCCGTTCTTCCTTTCAATGCCTGTTAGCTCAGGTGCCGGTAACTGGCTGGTAGATGGCAGAAGACCAAATATCTCTTCAGCACCGGGTATTGTGAGCTCATTAATGACATGGGAAACTATTCAGTCGTGGAACCTTGGTTTGGACTGGAATGCTCTTAACGGACGCTTTACCGGTGCATTTGATGTGTTTAACCGTACAACAAAGGACATGATCGGACCTGCTCCTGAACTATCTTCAATACTCGGAACAGGTGTTCCAAGAGTTAACAACGCCGACATGGAATCTTATGGTTGGGAACTTGAAGTAAACTGGAGAGACATGATTCAGGATTTCTCTTATGGCGTGAAACTTGTTCTTTCTGACGACCAGCAAAAAGTTACACGTTATCCAAATGATACTTATAACTTAAGTACTTGGTATAACGGCCGTATGAACGGTGAGATATGGGGTTATACAACTGAAGGAATTGCAAAATCTGATGAAGAAATGCAATCTCACTTAGAAAATAACAGACCTACATGGGGAAGCAACTGGGCAGCCGGTGACGTAATGTATAAGGATTTAAACGGCGACGGTGTTGTAAACAATGGCGCAAACACTCTGGATGATCATGGAGATTTAAGCGTAATCGGAAACAGCATACCTCGTTATAAATATGGTATTACTCTTGATGCAGCATGGAAAGGAATTGATTTAAGAGTATTCTTACAGGGTGTTGGCAAAAGAGACTATATGCTGGGCGGACCTTATTTCTGGGGTGCTTCAGGTGGTATGTGGCAGTCAACTGCTTTTGATGAGCATTGGGACTTCTTCCGTGAAGAGGGCAACCCTCTGGGAGCAAACCTTGATGCATACTATCCAAGACCTCTGTTCTCAGGAGAAGGAAAAAACCAGTATACACAAACAAGATACCTGCAGAATGCAGCATATCTGAGACTAAAGAATATTCAATTAGGATATACATTGCCAAGCAAATTAGTACAAAAAGCTAACATGCAAAATGTACGCTTCTATATATCAGGTGACAACTTACTTACTTTCTCACAGGTTTCAGGTATTTTTGATCCTGAACTTCTTGGAGGAGACTGGGGTAATGGTAAGCTATACCCACTTAGCAAGGTTATTTCTGTTGGTTTGAATATTAACTTTTAATCAAAAACAACAATAAGATGAAAACTATATATAAACAACTTTTATTAATTATTGGAGTATTGGCTCTGACGCTCACTTCCTGTGATGACTTTCTTGACAGAGAGCCACTGGATCAGATCGGCCCAAACCAATACCTCAGCTCTGAAAGCGACCTGGCATCATTTCCTATCAACTACTACAATTCTTTGTTCAGTACTCACGGTGGATGGAGCACAGGTATAGGACGATTGGACGACCATACTGATAATCAAGCTACTTCAAACCCTAACCTTGGTTTATATGAACCTGGAAATCGTCTGGTTCCGGAAAATGGCGATTTAGGCTTTGCAACAATCAGAGCATTCAACTTTTTCCTTCAGGAGGTTTTACCAAAGAGAGCTGATAACGCTATTTCAGGAAACACTCTGAATATAGATCACTACATTGGTGAAGTTTATATGCTTAGAGCAATGGCTTACTTTGACAGACTGAAAACTTATGGTGACTACCCGATTGTAACTACAGTTCTTCCTGACCAGGAAGAGGTATTGGTTGCAGCTGCTGAACGTAAACCAAGAAACCTTGTTGCTCGTCAGATAATTTCAGATCTAGACTCTGCTATCTTATTAATGCAGAATGGCGTTTCAAACAAAACAAGACTAACTAAAGACGCAGCACTATTAGCTAAATCAAGAGTAGCGCTTTATGAAGCATCATTCCTTACTTATCACAGAGGCACACCACGTGTACCGGGAGAATCAGGCTGGCCGGGAGCATCACTGAGCTACAACAGCGGCTTTTCTATCAACCTTGATCAGGAAATCAACTGGCTCCTTGACCAAGCTATGGAAGCTTCAAAACAGGTTGCAGATAAGATTCAGTTAACTGAAAACTCTGGAGAACTAAATCCTCCTTCAAAATCAGAATTCGCTGGATGGAATCCCTATTTTGACATGTTCTCTGCAAGAGATATGGGTAAATTCGATGAAATTTTATTCTGGCGTCAGTATGACCTTTCACTTTCAATTACACATGGTGTGACAATTTATATTGAAAGAGGTGCAAACACTGGTCTGACAAAAGGATTTGTTGATGGCTTCCTGATGAGAAACGGTTTACCAATCTATGCTCAGGGATCAGACTACCAGGGTGACACATTTATTACTGATGTGAAAGAAAATCGTGATGAGCGTCTACAGCTATTCCTGTTTGATGAAAACGATCCTGTTCAGCTGAAGAGTGACTCAGCTTACTTTACTGCACCGCTTATTATCAACCTGCAGGAGGTTAGAGACGTTACCGGTTACAGATCAAGAAAATTCATGAGTTATGATCCTTCGGAAGCTCCCGGATCTGACTTAACTGCAACTGCCGGTTCACCTATTTTCCGTGCTGCTGAAGCTTATCTGAATTATATCGAGGCTTCTTACATGAAAAAAGGAACTATTGATGCTGATGCTGACAGATACTGGAAAGCTTTGAGAACAAGAGCAGGAGTAGATGCAGATTACACAAAAACTATCGCAGCTACTGATATGAATATTGAGGCTCAGGGTGACTGGGGTGCATATTCTGCCGGTACTTTAGTAGATCCTACTCTTTATAACATCCGTCGCGAACGCAGAAATGAGTACCTGAGTGAAGGAATACGTTATGCTGATCTTATAAGATGGAGATCAATGGATCAGGTTAAGAACTATGTGATTGAAGGATTCAACCTGTGGGAAGAAGCGTATAAGAACTCCGTTTATACAGATCCTAAACCAGGTGAAGTAACAAGTGCTGGATTAATTGATAATGGTTCTTCAGATGCTAACGTTTCAAGCAGAAACTTAAGCACATACCTGCGTCCTTATCAGATTCTGAACTCTTCAACAAATACTGTATTTAATGGATACAACTGGTCGGAAGCTAATTACCTGTCACCAATTCCATACAGACAGATGCAACTTGCATCACCTGACGGAACAGCAGATAATTCAAATCTGTATCAGAATCCATACTGGCCAGTACAGCCTAATGCTAAGGCAGAAAGATAATTTGGAATTTACCATTTATCACACACATAAAGACCGCTCTTCGGAGCGGTTTTTTTATGTCCTGATTTAACGTCATACCTTATAAAATAACTCTAATATATACCTGAAGGTTTACACATAGAAAATATCCGGGAACTTGAAGTTAAAATAACTTATGAAGCAGATTATAGACAAAATTCCAGTTTTACTGTGAATGATATCAGTAGTATTAAAACTATTATTTCCAGTAAAGCTTTTCAACTTTGACTCTCAAGACTTAGAGTGTATTTACTTTGTTAAATAATAAATCTATATACTCTTGATGTAATCAAATAAATGCATGATACAAAAATTTATATTAATTTATTTTATTATCGATGAAGATTTATGTTAATCATATTTTATAAATGAGAATTTTTCTACTGCATTTGTATATATATTTAATTTATGGGACATATCTTATTAAATTATATTTAAATTAAAGTATATATAAATTAATCAACATATAAACTAATAAGAATTTGTTTAATTGACTAGTAATTAACTAAAAACGAGAAAATGAAATGAAAAAATGCAAACAATTTGGATTTAGGGGCATTGCAACTCTGATTTTGAGTTTCATCGCCTTAACTATCTCTGCACAAACAATAACCGTGAGTGGTACTGTTACAGACGACACTGGTTATGAAGTAATAGGTGCTACTATTATTGTTGAAGGAGATGCAAGTCGCGGCACCGTTACTGATATTGACGGTAAATACACCTTGACTGATGTACCGGCTGACGGCTCTCTGCAGATAAGCTATGTAGGTATGAGAACTCAGGTTGTTAAGGTTAATGGCAGAACTAACATAGATGTTCTGTTGATATCTGACACTGAGCTTCTTGATGAAGTTGTTGTGACAGGTTATGGTGGAGTTCAAAAGGCAAAAACCATGACTGCTTCAGCTACTAATGTAAACGTTGGTGAACTGGCTCAGCTACCTGTTGTATCTATTTCTGAAGGATTGGGAGGTAGAGTAACCGGTGTTATTACTCAGCAAGCTTCAGGTGCCCCGGGTGAAAACGTGAAAATCTGGATTCGTGGAGGTGCAAATATATTATATGTAATTGATGATGTAGTAATGGAGACTTCTCAGGGTAATGAGTTCTTCAACAGATTACGCCCGGACGACATCTCATCTATGTCAATATTAAAAGATGCCTCTGCTACTGCGGTTTACGGACCAAGAGCTGCTAACGGTGTAGTTGTAATTGCTACTAAACGAGGTCAGGAAGGTGCACCAGTGATTACTGTTAATCAGAAGACATCACTCATGACTCCTTCTTACCGTGCTAAGGGTATGAGCTCTTACGAATATGCACTTGCACGTAACGAAGTGGCATTGGCTAGCTTTCAGGAAAGCCCCACTTTCAATAATACAGAGCTTTCAAAATACTATATGGGTGATTTATGGCAAAAAGGTCAAAGTCTTGATCAAATACGCAATTTGGTTAATTAAAGATATGGACTGGGATACAGTGCACAGGACATAACTGATCTGTTTGATCCCTTGAAAACCCAGGGTGGCAATATCCAGGACTACTATTCATCATATGATCCATGGGAAATGATTAATCATATTCAACCTATGTCGCAATCAAATATCAGCTTGCGAGGTGGTAGTGAAAGATTATCATACTACTCAAGTTTAGGCTATATGAATCAGAAGGGTATCAGTAAAAACTACAATTACAATCAGGTAAACTTTGTACTGAATACAGATGCCTTTTTATTGAACGATAAGAGTCTGAAATTTACATTCAACCTGAATGGTAATACAAGTAATAATGAAAAACCTGCCAGAGGTGAAGGAGTTTTCAATGATGCCATGTATGGCGACTGGATGCCTAAGAGACCCGCTCAATGGAGCACAGGACTTCCAAGAAAAGGTTCGGTAGATGCACTTCTGAATACCGGTTTCAATAATACTGAAGCATATCGTTTTCAGATGAACAGTTCTCTTAAATGGTTTGTTCCCTATGTAGAAGGTTTATCTGCATCAGCAAGTCTGAACTTTACTACTTCTTATAATACTAACCGTCAGTTTAATCACGACCAGGAGAATGTATATGATAACCCCTATGCAACTAACTTTTCAAGTTATAATCCTGTAAATGCAAACCTGTACCAATACTGGTATAAATACAAGTTAACAACAGGTATTTTCCAGTTGGATTATGCACGTTCATTTGGCAAGCATAACCTTGCTGCTATGGCGAACTACCAGAGTCAGATTCGTCATGAAAACTGGACTTCGGCAAGAAAAAGAGGATACCCCACTACACTTGCCCCTCAAATTGATCTGGGTGCTGAAATGGTATCAAATACAGGAAACTCTACTGAGTGGGGATCTGCATCTTATATTGGTCGTCTGACATATGATTATGACAATAAATACCTGTTCCAATATAGTGCTAACTATAATGGTTCGTTGAGCTACAGTCCCGATAAACGCTGGGGATATTTCCACGCAGCATCTCTGGGATGGGTTATGACAGAGGAGTCATGGTTTAAAGACCTTATAAGCCCTGAATATGTGAACATGTTCAAATTGCGTGGTGGTGTTGGTTTAGTTGGTAATGAGGTTGGAAAACCGTTTTCGTTCTTAACTCAATACACACAAAATGATGGCCGTGTACTCTTCGGAGAAAACATGAGTCCAAATGTAGGATGGGCAGTTAGTACGATAGCAAGTGACCTTCGCTGGTCAAGCAGTACACAATATGGTGTTGGTCTGGATTACGGATTTTTCAGAGACAGACTTAATGGTTCTGTTGATGCTTTCCTTTACTTAAATAAAGGAGATGTTATGAATATGACTAACGAAATGATCCGTACAGATATTCTTGGTATGCCTAACATACCTCAGATAAATGCTCCTTTCTCAACTTCACGTAAAGGTGGATACGAGTTCTCAATCAACTGGCAAGACAGAATTGATCAGGTAGGATATCGTCTGGGAGTAAATTACTCTTTCTGGGATGAACGTCAGACTCGTCACACTGGCCAGAGCTCCGACTACTGGTCGCCTACATTCGATGATATTGGCGGACGCTGGATGCACCCTGTTTATCCATACGGTCTTAAAACTGATGGTAAATATGGCGATTGGAACGATATGTACAACTCAATGCTGCATGCTTCCCGTAATATGACTACCGGTACAGTTGCCCTTGTTGACTTAAACGGTGACGGTAGAGTAAATGACTACTACTTCTTTAATGTTCCCGGAACAACACCTCTTACACAGTTTGGTGTAACTCTTGGAGCTGACTGGAAAGGTTTTGATTTTGAAGTTTTCTTCCAGGGCGCAACAAATGTTTCGGGTGCAATGCCTTCACCAATGCGAAGCCAGCAGAGCTACATGTGGAACTACGGACAATATGCTTTCCAGAATGCATACACTCCAAGCAACCCTGATGTAAATGCTGCACTGCCTATTCCGGTTCCTGAAGGTAACGGCTGGGGATACAGCTTTATCGACACATGGGCATTTGACGCATCTTACCTGAAGCTCAAAAACATCAGTCTTCGTTATGACATGAAAAGAAGCGTTTTGAAAAATGTTTCATACATACAGGGAATGGATTTGAGTTTTGTAGTAACAAACGCATTTATGTGGACAAAAAAATCGTATCCTCTTAAAGGTTTGCAGGATCCCGAGTTTATTACATCCGGTGCATCTATTTATAATAATAACGGAACGTTGGGCAGTTACCCTACACAGCGCTCTTATACTTTAGGGGTTACAGTAACATTATAATAAATTCAGATAAACATGAAACATAAAATATATAGATTTATAATGGCCGGGGTGTTCCTTGTATCACTTATTGGAATATCCACAGCTTGTGATCCACTGGGGATCGAACCTACTACTCAGGTTGACGAAGATCGGTTTTGGACTAACCCACAGCTGGCTCGTTCTTATGTAAACAGTTATTATTTCTGGACACAATCTGCTTCAAGTGATACATTTCAGTCAGAACAGTGGTCAGATAACGCCCAGGGTAATGCAGAGCAGGATTGGAATACATATCGCCAGGAGTCATTCAACAAACGTCAGTATGACGAAAACAGCGGTATTATTGGATTCTCAGCACCATGGGCTGACGCATACAAGAAAGTATACAACGTGAATCTTGGAATTGAAAAGATCAATTCTTCAGATGCAATTTCTGAGAATTTAAAAAATCAACTATTAGCAGAAAGCCATTTCTTCCGTGCTTTTGTTTATTTTGACATGATTAAATTCTGGGGTACAGTTCCATACGTTGACAGAGCACTAACTATTGATGATGAGACTTATCTGCCTCAAACTGAACGAGAAGTTGTTTTCGATAATATACTTTCTGATTTAAATGAGTCAGTTAAATATTTCGAAGGCTTTTCAGGAAGACCCGAAGTAGGATTGATAAACAAAGATGTTGCAACAGCATTTATTTCGCGCGTAGCATTATACGCTGCCAATGCTGCTGATGCTTCAGCTAAAAACTTGTACAGTGATGATGCTAAAGGCTTATTTAAATTTGAGAAGAATTCTCAGCATTATTATCAAATAGCCTATAACGCTGCTAAAAGCCTTATCGGTAAATATAGTCTTGAAGAGAACTATGCAGATCTTTTCACCAGCACTAACGCACACATGAGTTCAGAGTCTATCTGGCCTGTAATGTTTAAAGAAAACCAACGTGGTGGATTTAACCCGACTTCAAAAAACGGTCCGGATTATTTATACTACGGTGGCACTGAAGCAGCTTCTTATTCATGGAATCTCCGCTCAGGTTTGTTTCCAACTCAAGATCTGGTGGATGCTTATCTACAAAAAGATGAGGTTGACGGACAGTGGAAGAACTGGTGGGAAACATCTCAGGCACAAGCAATGGGTGTTACCATAAATGAAGATGGGGAGATTGAAGGAGAAAGCGCAAATTATCGTGACATGTTCGCTAATCGTGATGCAAGGTTTTATGCAACTGTTACTTACGACGGGGCATACATGGGACCTGAAGAAGAGCGTTACAGTATCCAGACATGGATCGACAACACTGACCCTGCAAATACATTAAGATATAGTGCTTTACATACAGGATACAGATTTGTAGACAGAATGGATGTTGCTCCAATCAACAGAGCATCGGCACAAACAATTACAGGTTACTATTCCAGAAAATACTCTCAGTTCAACAACTTCAACAACGATGGCACACTTAACTGGGGTATACAGCGTCAGACTACATTCTTTAATATAAGATATGCAGAAGTACTTTTAAATGCTGCTGAAGCAGGTATTAAGCTTGGACAATCTGATGCAGTTCAATATATTAATGAAATCAGGAATAGAGCAGGTCTGGATAATTTTACAGGCAGTGACCTTTATGAAGAGATGAAACTGCAACGCCGACTCGAGTTTGCTTTTGAAGCACCCGGATTCCGTTACTTCGATCTTCTGAGATGGGGGGAAGCAGAAGGCAAAACTACAATTGAAGAATTAAATCAGCCCTCAAGAGGTATCTGGATTTTCCGCAAAGGTGTAGAAAGTTTGGTAGTTGGACAAAATGGTTATCCTGTTCAACCCGGTGAAGAAGGTTACTTTACACCAAGATTTGAAACTTTCAGCGTACCTTACTCAGTTTATGGCCGGAAATTTGACAACAGCAGATATTACTTTGTTCCTTTCTCTGCAACAACTTTAAAAGATTATTCTCAATTGCAGCAGAATCCTGGATGGACAAACTTTGATTATAATAACTAATAAAGATACAACTATGTTGAAAGATAAATTATTAAAAAAATTATATGCCGGAGTAACTCTATTGTCTGCAGTTTGGTTTCTGTCAAGCTGTGAGCAAGGATTAGTTTATGAAGAAGCTCCGGAGTCAACCTATTCTCAGGTTGAAGCCACCAGATTGGATGTTAGATCGAGACAGTTGTTCGAAAATCAGATTTATGCAGTAAACTGGGGACAATGGATTGATAGCTATATTAACACTCAATTTATAGGTGACACTAGTGGTAGTTGGACAAATTCTACATCTGCAGCTGTTACTCTTAGTAACGGTCAAGTTGTACAACCGGGAGAAAAGGTAACCGGTTCAATTACTGAAGTAAGCGATCCTGCAGCTCCTAATGGAAAAGTTTATGTGATGACTGCTTATGTTAAAGATAAAGCGACATATAAAACTGCAAATAAAGGATTCCTGTTTGACGGAACCAAATTCACAGGAGACTTCACTCTTGTAAATCCGGTAGACAACCGTTCTGAGAGTGTTATTCTACCCGTCAGAGAAAATGAAATAATCGTTGAACTTGTTTTGGTAAATCCATTTGACTGTGTAGTAGAGCCACAGGGTGGAGCTCCTGAGCTAGGAAAACCAGGTGATTTTTCTCAGCCATACAGGTATCTTGTTAAAAACATTGCTTATCTTCCCGCAGGTGTTTCGCAATATACTCGTTTATATGAGGTTAGAATAGTATTCTATCCGGGATAAAAAACAAAATTTTAAAAGGGTGAGCGTTTAAGTTCACCCTTTTTTTTATATTTGCTATTAGAATGAAAACAATTTTACGCATATTAATACTGGCTTTTCTTTTTCCGGTTTACATTACAGCTCAAACAGGAAAAGAAAACTCTAAATATCTGTTTGAAAAGTTCCAGAACTCCTACATCTTCTACAAAGATGGCCGAGTATTTTCTGTTCCGCTGAACTTCGATTTGGTTAAAGGGATATATGTATTTATAGACAATGACAATAAAGAAGAAAACGAGTTCTCCGATCCCGATCAGGTATTAGCTATGCATGTAGGTGAAAGAATATTTCTCATGTCGCGTGGCAGAGCTACTGAAGTAATTCAGGCTGAACCAAAATTCCATGTTCTATATACCGCATTAAAGAAAAAAGCCCCATCGAAAATTTCTTATGGAGGAACATCGGAGACAGCGTCCGTAGATAGTTATACAAGACTTGGCGGTAAAGGATTGATAAGTGGCATTCAAAGCGATAACAGAATAGTTGCAGATGTGAGTAAATCCTATGAAGCACGAATTGGAAAAAGAGACAGAAGTTTTTACAATCAGAGAAGTTTTGTAAGATTATTTCCGAAAGAAAAAAGAGTTGCAATTGATACTTATATTGAAGAAAAAGAGGTTGATTTCAACTCAACAGAACAGGTATTAGAACTTTATCAATACGCAACAGAGCTGTAACTTCTAAAGGTTTCACCATCCATTGTAACTCCTTCAACTACTACGTTATCTATTTGCCCGATAGTTTCCACAGGAATATAATTA
>JAQUIZ010000017.1:0-20209 GCA_028683355.1 Fermentimonas sp. | reverse complement strand
AGAACAGGTATTAGAACTTTATCAATACGCAACAGAGCTGTAACTTCTAAAGGTTTCACCATCCATTGTAACTCCTTCAACTACTACGTTATCTATTTGCCCGATAGTTTCCACAGGAATATAATTAATCAGGTAGTCGATAGATTCTAAGTCGTATATAGGAGTACCATCTAAAACCAGAATTTGATCCCACAATCCACTGACATTTGTGCGATCCTCTTTATTAATCCATATTACACCGCCTAATGCTCTTAATATTGTTCTCAAATCCTGTAATCCTGATTGCTCAATACGATCTTCAACTATAACTTTGGAAGCTTGTTGTTCGTATTCTGTACGATAGAACTTACCAGGAGCACTCACTTCTATCTCTTCCAAAAAGATATGCCGAAATAATTGCATCTCCGTTCCATGAATTAGCATATAGTGGGAAATCTCGCTGTACAACGAGCAACTGAAAACGATCCGCTGCATCTAAAGGCAACGAATTATTTACTAATGAAACCTGAAATATCTCATTGTTCGCATCTACTCGTAAAGCAAAAGTACCAGCCAATACCGATGGTAGATTAATTACCTTTTCATGTCCATATTTATTAACACAAATGGCTTTGTATTCTTCACCTTGCAGAGGAATGAAATAAAATTAACTACTTGTACACTAAATTGTACAGTATCTCCTGCTACATACACTGACCTGTCGGTACCGGCATAAACCTTTTCTTGTGGATAAAGCTGTGTTTGCTTCCATAACCGATGTAACAGTGTGTCGTTGTTTATTGGCTCTTGTGCAGATACAGGGGTGAAGAGAATAACGGAAAATAAACTAAGCACAAACAGTCTCACTTTAAAAAACAGATTTAAATGTTTGATTTTTTTATTACTTTTGTATTTAACTAAGGTAACATAACTATTTGACATGAAAAAAATTCTATACTTTATTTTTCTGCTTGTTTTTTCTCTTACAATCTCTGCACAGCATCTTGACGGATCCTTTATTAATGGAAATGATTCAATTGTATTTTCCGACGATAATGTATCTTTCAGTATCACTGGTTTTGCAGGATTATCTACTGTTCAGGTTGGAGAAGGAACCTATGAAATAAATGATGATTTTTTACTTGTTCACACAAAAGAATACACAGGTGACAAAACTACTTTTCAGGAATTAAACGGAGCTAAAACAGACACTTGCACAGTAAGAGTAATGAGTATAAACAATTATCCTGTGCAGGGCATTCTTGTGGAGTCCAAAAACAATTCCGGTAAGATTATAAATGCCAGCGTTACCGGTTCAGACGGAAGGATATTAGTTACAGATTATGATAAGGTGAGTAAACTGACAGCTTCCGCCATGGGATACCACCCTATAACTATTGATTTCAGTCCCGGCTACGATTACATTGTCACAATTGCCGAGAATGATATAATTGAGAACAGGACTGTTGCTTTCAGATTTAATAAAATTGATGATGAAACCTTCTCTCTGATATTACTTTCAGATGATTTGCAAAGTAATAAAGACCTTGAAAAAGAACTGGCTAAACTGGTAAAGAAAGCCAGAAAAACAAATTTAATAGAGAAGAGGTTTACGAAGGAGCTGCCTTTCTTTACAAGGTGATACGATTATATACCTGAATATTTCCGTACAGTGAATATGTTGAATATTGAAGTTAAGACAACTTCTGTCTAACTATAGCTGAAATAGTGCTGCCATCGGCTTTTCCGCCCAGTTCTTTAGTAGCAATACCCATAACTCTTCCCATATCCTTCATTGTGGAAGCGCCTGTATCGGTGATTATTCTCATAACTTCAACTTCTATCTCTTCATGCGACAGCTGTTTTGGGAGAAATTCCTGAATAACCTGCATCTGTTCGATCTCTGTTTCAGCCAGGTCAGCTCTGCCCTGCTCATTATATATTTCAGCACTCTCTTTGCGCTGTTTAACCATCTTATGAAGTATTGCAATTGCCCTGTCATCAGTGAACTCATCTGACGCACCTTTTGCTGTCTTGGCTTCTATAAATTCTTTCTTTACTCCTCTTAAAGCATCAAGGCGGACCCTGTCTTTGGCCAGCATTGCTTTTTTTATCTCATCTGTGATTGTATCAAATAGTGTCATAATACTTAATATTAAATGTTAGTCGAATAATGTTGCCGACTGCTGAAGTTTATCTGTATGATATGTACGCGGATTGAATGTCCGCTCGCGCTTAAACACAGGATTCTTTTCCATCGCTTCGAGAATCTTATCATCGTCAAGCTCCTCTAGTGTAAGTATAAACGGTTCCTGCCTGTAATTGTTTGCCGAAAGAGATTCTAGTCCGGCTTTACCATAATACTTCTCAATCAGCTCCTTATCTTTGATCTCACGCTTACGCTCTTCCTCTTCCTGAACTTTACGCTGCAATTCGTCAGCTTTTGACTTTTCCAGTTTAATCTCTTCAATTCCCGGAACGTTATTAATTGAGAATCCGGTAGCGAGAAGGGTTACTTTCACCTCCTTATCCAGCGAGTTATCAACAGCTGCTCCCCATATAACTTCGATCTCATTGCTGAATTTCGACATGAAATCGTGAAGAGCATTCATCTCTTCCATCATTAAAGGATTATCTTCACCAAAGCAAAGATTTATCAGTATTTTCTTTGAACTGAAGACGTCGTTATTATTAAGCAAAGGAGAATGCAGGGCATCTTTGATAGCCTCATTGATTCGGTCGTTTCCTGCTCCTTTTCCACTACTCATTATGGCAACACCACCATCCTTAAGAGTAGTGTTTACATCGGCAAAGTCGAGATTGACATGACCATGTACTGTTATGATTTCAGCTATACTCTTAGCTGCTGTGGTAAGTGTATCATCAGCTTTGGCAAAAGCATTAAGAACGGTAAGATCGCTGTATATATCACGAAGTCTTTCGTTGTTTATTACCAGTAGTGCATCAACGTTTTTGGCAATCTCCTCAACACCTTTTAGAGCCTGAACAATCTTCCTCGAGCCTTCGAATACAAAGGGGATTGTAACAATTCCCACTGTAAGAATACCTAAATCCTTTGCAACACGAGCAATTACGGGAGCAGCTCCGGTTCCTGTTCCTCCACCCATTCCGGCAGTTATAAAAACCATACGGGTGCCATCATTTAGCAGGTCCTCAATCAGATCCACACTCTCTTCAGCTGCCTTACTTGCAATTTCAGGCTTATTTCCTGCTCCTAATCCACCGGTAGTTGATGTTCCCAACTGAACTTTTACTGGTACAGGAGATTCCATAAGAGCCTGATTATCTGTATTACATAATGCAAAAGAAACATTATGTATTCCTTCCCTAAACATATGATTCACGGCATTTCCGCCACCACCGCCAACACCAATTACCTTTATAATTGCGTCTGTATGGCTTTCTATCTGAAAATCTAACAACTCGTCATTCATCAGTATGTACCTTTAAATTATTCATCTTCGTCAGAAAACATATTCTCAAACATATCTCCGAATTTTGAGAAAATCCCTTGTTTTTGTGTTTTCTTTATCCTCTTAGCCGCTTTAGCAGGCTCTCTGGACTCCCTTTCTTCATTACCTGAAGAGATGTCATCATCATAATCATCATGTACATGCTCTTCTTTGAAATGGCAGCTCTCTTCACCAAAAAGCAACATACCCAGTACCTGAGTAAAAGACGGGTCGTTGATAAGATCAGGAGCATTATTAATATATGTTTTTTTAGCTGTTGCTTTTCTTACTGGCATCTTGAACTTATGAGTCAGGTATTCACTCATATTTTTCAACTGCGATGCACCGCCTGTAATTATCATACCGCTGCCCAGTTCATTTTCAAGACCTGAAAGTTTGATCTGCTCCATCAGGTTTGCAGAAATCTCATCAAGCCGCAACCCTATTACTCTGTTGAGCTCCGTGAGGTCAACATCAGGTTTTGAAGAGAATGGAGAAGTGAAAAACGGACTTTCGTGGTTCTCGTGTGCCTTTCCGAATTTTATCTTTAATTGCTCAGCATCATTCTCTGTAATATTCAATGCACAGATGTCTTTGGTGATATTTTTACCGCCAAAGGGTATTACAACCATTCTCTTTAGAATTCCGCTTTTGTATATCGAAAGAGTGGTTGTTCCTGCACCAAAATCAACGAATGCACAGCCCAGTTCTTTCTCCTCGTCGTTCAACGCCACTGCTGCAGAGGCAAGTGCACCTACAACATATCCGGCAATTGGGAGTTTAGCCTTCTCACTTATACTTTTTTCGATATTCGACAGCAAATTAGGTCTGCCTGTCACAATCCTGTAAGCAGCTTCAATTTGGGTACCCGCAACACCAACAGGATTAAGCTCAGGTTTACCATCAATAAAATACTCTACATCTGCAACAGCATAATTCCTTTTAAGGTCGGGTGTAAATTTATCAGCAGACTCACGTAACTGTTTTATTACTTCTTTAGATACTACACCGCCGGAAGAGAGCTGTTTTGTCTCTCTGAGCTCCATAGTATGCAAAGACTGACCATTAAGAGAAACGTAAACTTTCCCTATCTTTTGACCGATACTGTTTTCGAGTATTGTCATCAATTTTCTGACACTTGCGCCAGTCTCTTCTATATTGTAAACCATCCCTCTACGGATTGAGTTACCCGAATCGATGGTTTTGCTATCGAGTATGGAAAAGACATTATTGTCGTTTCTACGTCCAACAACACCTTTTATCTTATATGTTCCCAGATCTATTACAGCTATAAATTCTGATTGCGTCATACTTTGGTTATGGTTATTTTGTTGTGATATCCACTATTTTCTGGTGCACACAACCTGGTTATCATACTTTAAATTAATTTCGGAATAACGGTTCCATCCAACAACATCCAGCCCGCCTTCTACGAAACGAACGAATTTATTCAATTTTGAAGGATAATCATCAAGATTTCCTATAATTATCCTAAAATCTCCAGCTCTGGGTATTAATTCTACCTCATTATCCTTTTTTACTACAATCTGCTCGAACCAGGCATCCCAACTGGAATTGTTTCTTAAGAACATAGCAAAATCATACAGTTCATTCTGAGCAAACTCTTCATCAATAACTCCTGTTGCAATTGGCACATATACAGCAAAACTGGAAGATATCGGCATTATCTTACGATCTTTATCCACATAAAAGCTGCCTTTCATATCAGATATAACTCGCAGTACCGGTTCTCTTTGCCGGACTGTTGCTACAATGGTTGCTTTTGAAGTAATGAATACATCGGCAGATTCGATAAGTTTATTATTAAGAATAGTATCACGTATTGCCAGAGTATTTATATCCTTGAAAGGCTTACCTACCGGATGAAGTTTATATCTCTTAACCAAATCCTCGACTTGCTTAGCAGTTACAAACTGAGTTCGCGTACTGTCTTTTATAACAACAACAAAATCCTCACATACACTATTGTGTGATGACTCCCTGAAATAGTCAGCTGAAAATATCAGGTAACCAATCACTATTAAAGCAATAAATATGACAAGGATTTTCTTCACTATCGAGTTATTTTATATATACAAAGATAGATTTTGAAGTTTAATTTATTACTAATTTCATAAACATTAAACTTTACTCAAGTACCTATCTCTTAATAATTTTTCTATTTCGGGTACCAACCGGTCGATATCACCTGCACCGAAAGTCACCAATACTTCTACCGGCTTTTTCTTTAACAGGCCGGGCAGATCATTTTTACTGCAAATAAGCTTTTCCTTTGACGTTATTCTATCGAATATTATTTCTGACGTTACTCCTTCAATAGGCGCTTCTCTGGCAGGATAAATATCCAGCAGTATAACATCTTCAAGTAGTGAGAGGCTCTTGGCAAATTCTTCCACAAAGTCACGAGTCCTGGAGTAAAGGTGAGGCTGAAAAATAGCAGTAACCTTCTTATCCGGATATAGAGATTTAATAGAACTGATTGCTGCAGAAAGTTCGTTAGGGTGATGCGCATAATCATCGATATAAACAACCTGCTTACTTTTTATTCTGAATTCGAAACGTCTTTTCACACCCTCAAAAGAGCTCATTGCGAAACGAATTTCATCTTCAGTTACACCACTTAACTGTGCTGCAGCGATGGCAGCAATACCATTCTCAATATTTATTCTGACTGGTACCCCGAGGGATATATCTTTAATATTTCCTTTAGGCGAAACAAGATCAAAGACTGTTTCACCATTTCCTGTTCTTATATTTTCTGCATGAAAATCACCTTCAGTTTCGGAGTAACTCCAGATTTTCACTGTCTCATTTACTTTAGGAGACAAGGCTGCTCCCTTTTTAAGAATAAGATGACCTCCGGGTTTAATCAATGAAGTAAACTTCTCAAAACTCTCTCTGTAAGATTGCTCAGTGCCATATATATCCAGATGATCAGGATCTGCAGAGGTTATAATAGCAATATTCGGTGCGAGCCAATGAAAAGAGCGGTCATACTCATCCGCTTCTGCAACAGTAATATTGCTTTTATCAGAAAGCAACAGATTAGTATCGTAATTTTTAAGTATCCCCCCTAAAAATGCATTGCAATCTACATGTGATTGACGAAGGAGGTGTGCAGTCATACTTGAAACCGTTGTCTTTCCGTGAGTACCTGCAATACAAATTGCATCACTCGACTTAGTTATCTCACCTAAAAGCTGAGCGCGTTTAATTAATTTGAAACCATTATTTTTAAACCAGTTAAGTTCTGTATGAGATGTCGGAACTGCCGGTGTATAAACTATAAGAGTGTCTTTATAATCTTTAAAACCTTCAGGGATAAGTGCGGTGGAGTCTTCGTAATGCACTAAAGCACCCTCTTTACAGAGGGTTTCGGTAAGCAGCGTTTCAGTACGGTCGTAGCCACCTACCCTTTTACCTTTGGAAAGGAAGTAACGGGCAAGATTACTCATACCTATTCCCCCGATCCCTATAAAATATATATTATTGTACTCCATTAATATTAAAACATTATAATCAATATACTAAATCAACTTCTCAATTTCGTCAACAATCCTGCCTGCAGAATTATGTTGTGCCAGTTTTTTTATATTATCTCTCAACTTACTCATTTGCATCTCATTTTTTACCAGTGTCAGCGCAACATCAAAAAGCATATCGGGAGCAATAACATCGGAGATCATTACTGCAGCATCTTTATCAACCAGAGCTTGTGCATTTTTAGTCTGGTGATCTTCAGCTACATTTGGCGAGGGCACTAAAATAACCGCCCTGCCAAGCAGGCTGAACTCTGAAATTGATCCTGCACCTGCCCGTGAGATTATTAAATCGGATACAGAATAGGCAAAATCCATGCGAGATATGAAGTCCATCAAATGAATATTGGAAGGTATTTTACCTTCATTCTGCAATTTCTGCATATCCTGAAAGTAATATTTCCCACACTGCCATATTACCTGTACACTATCTTCTTTTCTGATTTTATCGAAAGCAGATATTATACTTTTGTTTAATGTGGCGGCACCAAGACTTCCGCCAACCATTAAAATAGTTTTTTTATTAGGGTCTAACTTGAAATGTTCGTAGCCATTCTTCCGGTTCTCCTCTGAAACTATAAGATCCTGTCGGCAAGGATTACCGGTAAGTACTATCTTTTCTTTTGGAAAGAATTTACTCATTCCTTCGTAAGCAACACAAATGACAGATGCTTTACGGGCCAGCATTTTGTTGGTAACACCTGCATAAGAGTTTTGTTCCTGAATAAGCGTTGAGATACCTTTTGCTGACGCAGCCTTAAGAACCGGTCCACTGGCATAACCACCCACTCCAATAGCAATATCAGGTTTGAAGTCTTTGATTATAGCACGTGCCTTTTTCATACTTTTGAACAATTTAGCTGCTACAACAATATTTTTAAGCATATTTTTCCTGTCGAAACCAGCCACAGGAAGTCCAATAATCTTATATCCGGCAGCAGGCACACGCTCCATCTCCATACGATCTTCTGCTCCAACAAAAAGAATTTCACTGTCCGGCCAACGTTTTCTGATTTCATTGGCAATAGATATTGCAGGAAAGATATGTCCTCCTGTTCCCCCTCCGCTTACAATAAACTTCTTCATACCTGATAAATTTCAAATTCAACCTTATCTTCAAGTCCGTTTAATGAAACATCATCTGTACCGGAAGAATCGAGATCCTCAAGATCATCACTATCACTCTTTTCATTTTCATCTATAACCGGTTCATCTTCTTTCTTCTTACTAATGCCAAAACGATCAGCACTAAGTATCAGTCCAAAATATGCACAAGTGATTAGAGTTGAAGTTCCTCCTCTACTAATTAACGGAAGGGGCTGACCGGTAACCGGTATCAGGTTGACCGCCACAGCCATATTTATAAAAGCCTGTATAGACAGCATTAACGCTGATCCTAAGACCAGATATTTTGGAAACAATTTCTCGGTTTTTCTTGCAATTATCCCTCCCCTGATTAGAATAACAACATAAAGAAGCAGTACTACCAAGCCTCCGAGAATACCCATCTCCTCAATTATTATTGCATAAATAAAATCTGAATATGCTTGAGGCAGGAAATCTCTTTCGGTACTATTTCCGGGAAAAACACCTAATACACCACCATTTGAAATAGCTATCTTGGCATGTGCAACCTGATAGTTTTCGTCTGTAATGGTGAAGTACTCCTCTTCGGTCATCTCTTTTGCATCACCGAAATGGGTAATACGGTTTTGCCATGTACCGAGACGATTAAGTGGCCCTGAATTGGTCCAGTTCTCAGGTATAATGTTTAGTACCAATACAAATAATAGCACTATTGCTATTCCGGCACCTGCAACCTTGAGGAGACGTATAATTTTTACATTCCCTATAAACATGAGCAGATAGCATACACCAAAGAGCAAAACTGCTGTTGAAAGGTTATCAGCAGCTATAATCCCGCATACTACAACCATAAGTCCGATCATCCATTTAAACAGTAAACCATCATTTTCTCCATTCTGCTTACTCAGTAGGAAAGCAATGGTTCCCATAAGTGATATTTTAGCAATTTCGGATGGTTGAATTGTAAATCCCATTATTGAAATCCATCTGTCGGCATTATTGACAGTCTCACCTATAAATGGTGTGAGTATAAGTAATATTATTGCTCCCAGAAGCACGAATATAAGTGATGAGAAGAATCTGTATGGAATATTGTGTATAAGCAGAATGATTCCAACACCACCAATTAAAAACATGGTATGCCTGAGTATGGGACCATATTGATTTTGTTGACGATATACAATAGTACTTGTGGCGCTGAAAATCTCAACCAGTGAAATAACACAAAGTATTATGAATACATACCAGATAACTTTATCGCCCTTGAATATCTTGCGCCCGAAATCGCTCAGCGTAAAACCGGACGCTTTAACCTCTTCTATAGGTTCTGTCGGGTTGTCTGTGTAGTTTTTATTATCGAGCATACTTAATCGTTTTTTTCAGATTTGTAGAAATATTCATTTACTGAATACTATAAACTTCTGACATATTCTTTAAACTGATCTCCTCTATCCTCATAGTTTTTGAAAAGATCGAAACTGGCACAACATGGAGAAAGTAGTACAGTATCGCCTTTCCTGGCAAGTTCATAAGCTAAATCAACCGCCTCTTTCATTGAACAGGCATCTCTTATTTCATCTACTTTCCCATCAAAAAACGAGTGAAGCTTGCTGTTATCTTTTCCAAGAAAAATCAAAGCCCTCGCTTTAGATCTTACCAAATCTTCAATTTCTGAGTAGTCGTTACCTTTATCTGTTCCTCCAAGAATCAGAACAGTTTTACTGCGCATACTCTGCAAAGCATACCAGCAAGAGTTTACATTAGTGGCTTTAGAATCATTTATATATTGAACGCCACGTACAGTAGCCACCTTTTCGAGTCGGTGCGGTACCCCCTGGAAGTCGGATAATGACAGTCTTAACTGATCATCAGAAATATCCATAAGTTTTGCCACTATACCTGATGCCAACGAGTTGTATACATTATGCATACCTTCCAATGCTAATAACTCCAATTCCATATTGAACAATTTTCCTTTTGTATTGATAAACAATTTTCCTTCCTCAGTATACCCGGCAGTCTTTTCTTTTTTATTTTCTCCAAACGGGAAACGGGTAACTTCAGGTTTTAACTTTTCTATTTCTCTTGTTACAACAGGATCATCTTCCCAGTAAATAAATGCATCATTAAGTCTCTGATTACGTATAATCCTCATTTTTGCGTTAATATACTCCTGCATATTGTGATTATAACGATCCAGATGATCTGGAGTGATATTTAATAGCACTGCGATATCTGCCCTGAAATTATTTAGCCCCTCTAATTGAAAACTGCTTAATTCAAGAACATAGTAATCAAAATTTTCATCAGCCACCTGTCTTGCAAAACTGTTACCCACATTACCACCCAGGCCTACATTCAGTCCTGCTGATTTAAGGATGTGATATATCAGACTAACGGTTGTTGTTTTCCCGTTACTGCCTGTTACACATATCAATTTAGCAGTTGTGAAGCGGCTTGCAAATTCAATCTCCGATATAACTGGAATTCCTTTTTCCTGAAGCTTCTGTATTATTATTGATGTATCAGGGATACCCGGGCTCTTAACTACTTCGTCAGCCATTAAAATTCTCTCTTCGGTATGCCCGTTTTCTTCAAAATTGATGTTGTGTGATTTTAAAGTATCCCTGTACTTATCTTTCAAACTGCCGTTGTCTGACAAAAACACATTGAAACCCACCTTTTGGGCAAGTATAGCAGACCCAACGCCACTTTCTCCACCACCAAGAACAACAATCAATTTCTCATTCATAATTTCTTCCTTATAAATTATCTCATTTTCAACGTTGCAACAGCTAATACTGCTAAAAGAATACCTATCAGCCAGAAACGGGTAACAAGTTTTGGTTCCGTTATTGGAGCTATAGGCTTCTGAATTATTGCATCAATGCTTCCGTCACCAGGTTTCTGGTAATGGTGATGCAGAGGAGTCATCTTAAATATACGCCTTCCTATACCATATTTCTTTTTAGTGTATTTAAAATAGGCAACTTGTATTATAACTGAAAGTGCCTCAACAAAAAACACACCACACAGTATAGGCAACAGAAGCTCTTTATGGATCAACACTGCAAAAACACCTATGATACCACCTATAGTCAGACTACCCGTATCACCCATAAAAACTTGTGCCGGATAGGCATTATACCATAAAAACCCTACACAGGCACCAACAAAAGCTGAAGCAAACACCATAAGCTCATCACTTCCCGGTATATACATTATGTTTAGATATGATGCGAAGTCGACACGTCCCGAAACATAGGCCAGGATTCCTAAAGCGACTCCTATAATTGCAGAAGAACCGGAAGCCAGACCATCAAGACCGTCTGTAAGATTAGCACTGTTTGAAACAGCTGTTACAATTAATATAACTATTAGAATAAAAACGACCCAGACCGCTTCATCAGCATAATCTCCCATCCAGCTAACCAGCCATCTGTAATCGAAGTTATTATTTTTCACAAAAGGAATAGTTGTGCTGGTAGTCTTTACATCCTCACTCTTAAATCTGACATCCTCAATTACATTATCAATTCGTATTTCAATATTCTCGCGTACAACTATTTCGGGACTGAAGTAGATTGTGAGACCAACTATAAGGCCAAGTCCAACTTGTGCAATGATCTTAAATTTCCCTTCAAGTCCCTCCTTATCTTTCTTGAATACCTTTATATAATCATCTGCAAAACCCAGTGTACCCAGCCAGACAGTACTTACAAGCATGAGAATGATATAAATATTTTCCAGTTTGCCGAAAAGCAACATGGAAACCAGAATGGAGAAGATGATGATTACCCCACCCATTGTAGGTGTGCCCCGTTTGCTGTACTGCCCTTCCAGATCGAGGTCGCGTATAGTTTCGCCAATCTGCTTTTGCTGAAGTTTTCTGATTATTTTTTTTCCTGCAAAAACCCCTATCAGTAAAGCAAATACAGCAGCCATTGCTGAGCGGAACATTACAAACTGAAACATTCCTGCACCTGGAAAATCAAGCTTATCTAAATATTCAAAAAGGTAATATAACATTGTTTATCTTTGATTTACCGATTTTATTTTAATACAATTAAAGTGATTTGTTATCACTCATTTCTTAATTACTAAGTCTTAATTACACTTATTTAATTACTTAATTATAATCACTTATTTGAAAATATCTTTTCAACCTCTTCCTTATCATCAAAATGATGTTTTACACCTTTAACCTCCTGATAATCCTCATGTCCTTTTCCGGCTATAAGAATTACGTCACCCGGGTGAGCAAGGGCGCATGCTGTCTTAATAGCCTCCCTGCGGTCTGCAATTGTTAATGCAGCATTTTTTTCTTCTTCAGTGAGACCGTCCAGCATATCTTTCAGAATATCCATTGGTTCTTCGTATCGGGGATTGTCAGACGTAAAAACTACCTTGTCACTTCCTTTAACCGCTTCACGTGCCATAATAGGGCGTTTTGTTTTATCCCGGTTACCACCGCACCCCACAACTGTTATGACTTGTCCATCACCACTGAGTACCTCATTAATAGAGCTCAGAACATTTGACAACGCATCAGGAGTATGTGCATAATCAATCACTGCAGTATAATCCTTAGGTGAACGAATAGTCTGAAACCTGCCGGCTACCGGCTTAAGCATTGAAAGTATCCTAAGAACCTCATCTTCTTCCAGTCCAAGCAATATCGCCGTTCCATAAACCGCCAGAAGATTATAGACGTTAAACACCCCCACAAACTGCACAGAGAGCGCTTTACCATTTATTTCTATTTCGCTGCCGTCGAAATGCTTTTCGAATATACGTGCTTTAAAATCAGCCATACTCCTCAGTGAGTAGGTATATTTCTTTGCCTTAGTATTCTGAAGCATCACCTGTCCGTTCTTATCATCTGAGTTAGTCAATGCAAAGGCATCTTTTGGCAGATTGTCAAAAAACGACTTCTTCACATTACGATATTCCAGCATATTATTGTGGTAGTCGAGATGATCCTGAGTCAGATTTGTAAAAACTCCCCCGGCAAAAAAGAGTCCATGTACACGTTTTTGATGTATTGCATGAGAGCTGACCTCCATGAATGCATACTCACAGCCGGCATCCACCATTTTCCTTAGGTAACTGTTTAAAGTTATCGGATCGACGGTTGTATGAGTTGTTGAATAGAAATCATCATTAACATAATTGCCTACAGTCGAAAGCAGACCTGAAGGATAACCAGACAGTTTAAATATTCTGTAAAGCAATGTGGCTATAGTGGTTTTGCCGTTAGTACCTGTTACCCCAACTAATTTTACTTGCTTTGATGGATTTCCATACCACTCAGAAGCAATCAGTGCTAAGGCAACTGAACTATCTTCTACCTGAACATATGTTACACGTGAGAAGTACTCTTCTATTAAAGGCTTATCGTAAACTACCACCGTAGCTTCCTGTTCTATTGCTTTTCCTATATATGAGTGCCCGTCAGTAAATATACCTTCAACAGCAATAAACAGAGAGCCTTTGCTTACATTGCGCGAATCTGATGTGATAGATTCCACCTCCGCCTCTTTATCACCACGAATATTTATAATTTTACACCCTTCTATTAATTTACTTAGTTTCATAATAATCTTTTTTTATGAAAATACAGCTAACGCAAAGTCAAAGTTATTGTTGTTCCCCTCACAAGATTTTGCCCCGGTCTGAAAGATTGTGATACTACTTTTCCAGAACCGTTAAGATTTACCCGTAAGCCCGACTTCTCCAATAGATAAACAGCATCACGTGCACCCATACCACGTACATCGGGGATAAGAGAATTGTTTAAGGCAAGAGCTTCCGTTTGATATTCAACACTATCCAGTTTAATCTTAACCCAATCAGAATAAGACTTATTGTCGGTTACTGATAGATTAAGTTTATTTAAAACAGTTTTACTATTATCCCAATTGCCATGTTTTATTTCCGGCGCTTTTTGTAACGTTGAGTCAACTTTACAATCTTCCACAGAAAGGCGCACTTTTCTCAAGTAAGTCTGTTCAGCAATATTTTTGAATACCATTCCTGCCATTCCACCACCTGAGGGAACACCTTTTGGTTTGCGCAATCCTACAAATATTGTGTACATAGGCTCTTCTGCCGGAAAATAGCCGCTAAAAGAAACATAATAACCTGAATAAGCTCCTCCTCCTGCAATTTGTGCAGTACCTGTTTTACCTGCAATGCTAAAATAATCTGATGCTACAACTTTTGCTGTTCCATTCTCCACAACCGAAATCAACATTTTCTGAATCTCTTCTAATGTTGATTCCTTACATATTTTAGGATTTACAACTTCAGCTTCAAACTCCTTAATGACCTTCCCATTTTCCACAAACTTCTTGGCAATAAAAGGCTTAATCATCTTACCCCCATTGGCAATACCATTATAAAACATTAGCATATATATAGGCGGTATTTGTGTTTCATAGCCAAAAGACATCCAGGGTAGAGTTGTTTTGGACCAGTAATTATTTTTATCGTTAGGATAGCGGATTGCGGAAGTTCCTTCGATTCCATTTAACGGAACATCCCATGTTAACTGTTTACGTAAACCAATTCTATCAATACCATCAATAAATTTCTCCGGTTTATCTTCGTATCCCTTAAGAACCATTTTACTCATAACAATATTGGAAGACAACTCCATACCTTCTGTTATTGTAAGGTATCCTCTATCCTGACCTCTGCGCCAGTAGTGGTCTCTGACCCATCTTTTATTGTACTGATAAAGCCCGGTTCCTACATAAAATGAATCGGTGGGGGTCACTACTCCATCATCAAGTGCAATCATTGTGGAGACAGTTTTAAATGTTGATCCCGGCTCATTCATATAGGAAAATGCATTTGGGTTACCTTCTGCGTAATTACCATTACTCATACGGTCTAGATTCACAATCCCTTTAATTTCACCGGTTTTAACCTCCATTATTATTGCAGTGCCTGACTCTGCCTCTGTTTCCACTAGTTTACTATTAAGAGCACGTTCAGCAATATCCTGAATATCTGCATCAATTGTTGTCACTATATCCCAACCCTCTTTTGCAGGTTCTTCGACAACATCCATCCATTTACCCTGTATTTTCTGACGATATTTAACTCCGGGGACTCCTCTTAAAAGTGAATCATATTTTAGTTCCAATCCGCTTGCCCCACCCTTTTCTATATCTTTATAAACACTACCTACTGTGCGATTTGCCAAATTGCCAAATGGTTTTTTGCGCGCATTACGTTCCTCGGCAATCAATCCGCTTCTGTTTGATCTCTGATTCCAGAAAGGGTAAGTACGTATTTCTTTCAGGTCTATATAGTTAATGTCATTTCTCAATATCTTAACATATCTTGAACGGAGCGATACTCTTTCATCAATTCCTTTAGCCCTGTTCTCAAGTATCTGCTTCTCCTCTTTTTCACGAAGATTCCAGCCACTCATTATTATATTTTTATATTGAGAAGCGTTTCTGTCAGGAAATTTATTTGCAAGTGCAACAGACAGATCACCCACATATTTAGTGAGAGTATCTTTCTGTATTCCATCAGCCCAGAAGTCCATGTAAATACTATAAATTGGTTCTGTTGATGCAAGCAGCTTGTCGTCATAAGTATAAATATTTCCTCTTTTAGGTAAAATAACCCTGTCTCTGATTACGGTCTCTTTTTCACCAACCTCTCTCCATTTTCTGCCTTCAGATGAAAACATGATTTTACCGGCTGAAAATATAATCATTACAGAAAACAGCATTAAAATAGATACAATGAGTCCATACCTACCCAGTATACCTTTATTCTTCTTCCTGTTTTTATTTTCTCCTTCCATCTTTTCCATAAACTCGCTCAGCTATAAGACTACTAGTCAATATAATACACCGGCTCATTTGTAATAATCAGCTCAAGTCCGGCTTCCTCAACCCGCCGTTCAATCTCTCCCTGCCTACTGGCTTCTGTAAGACTTGAAGATATCGTAAGAGACTCATATTTTACATCTTTAAGTCTTTGTTGCAGCCTTTCGATGTCTGACATCCCCTGCAGCATGTTATAGCGATGACTTATAAATAATATCATAACTAAAACCAATGCCAGGATAAATCTCATGTTTCGAAGGAAGAAATTCTCAGTAAGAACACTTCCTCCAAAAACATGGACAAACGATTTGCGTATGTTATCGAACTTAAATTTCATTTTTTTGTACTCTATCCTGCTTAATCAGCATTCAGTTTCATTAATCAGCCTTTCTCAACTTTCTTTGCAACTCTCAATTTAGCACTGCGTGAACGAGGATTTTGTTTCTGCTCTTCCTCAGAAGGAACTATAACTTTCCTGTTTATCAGCTCGAAAGGTGTAAGAGGATTTCCATAAAAATCTTTTTCGAGATTACCCTCAAAGTTTCCTGTTCTAAAGAAATTCTTCACCAACCTGTCTTCAAGTGAATGATATGAAATCACACTTAATCTTCCATCAGGCTTCAAGATTTGCAGCGCTTGCCTGAGCATATCTTTTAGTGAATCCATTTCATTATTAACTTCGATACGAAGAGCCTGAAACGCCTGTGCCAGAACTTTCTTCTCTCTGTCTTTTCTCGTAAATGGTTCTATTATTGACAGAAACTCATCAGTCTTTTCAATTTTCTGCAACTCTCTGAATTTCACTACTGCAGCTGCAATTTTTCTGGCATTCTTAAGTTCACCATAATTGTAAAAAATATCTGAAAGTCTTTCTGTCGAATACTCATTAAGAATATCAGCAGCCGATGTATGTGCATTTTGGTTCATGCGCATATCCAGATCTCCTTTAAATCGAAAAGAAAATCCACGGTTAGATTCATCGAAATGATGTGAAGACACGCCCAAATCAGCTATCAAGCCATCAATTCTATCTATTTTGAGAAACCTAAGGTAGTTTTTCAGAAATCGAAAATTACCATGAACTAATGTAAATCGTGGATCGGGGATACTGTTTTTGATTGCATCCTTATCCTGATCAAATGCAATCAAGCGGCCTCTTTCCCCTAGTCTTTTTAAAATTTCCCTGGAGTGACCACCCCCTCCAAATGTGACATCAACATAGACTCCTGAGGGAGTAATATTCAACCCGTCAATGCTTTCGGCAAGCAGTGCGGGTGTATGATAAACAACTGGGTAAATATTGTCAGTATCCATTTTGGGATGTATATAATTAAATAAAATGATGTCCCCATAATGGCATCTTAAAAAGTTCTGCCCATTAGCTCCTCCAATTTTGAAGAGAACTCATCTGGCTCAACCAATGGCTTTTCCAACTCCTCCTTAGCCCAGATCTCGATAGTGTTGTCCACACCAAGAAATCGAACATCCGTTTCGACAGAAACCATTTGCAAGTAACGTTTCGGTATAAGCACTCTTCCGTTTGCATCCATCTCCAGCCTTTCGGCATCTAATACAAACTGACGGAAGATTTGTTGCTGTTCTCTGTCCCACTTACTCAACTTGTTTCTAAGCTCATTAATCTCATTTTCCCAAACACTGCCGGGATAGAGAACAAGACAATTCTGAAATATATCTTTACGAAGGACTAGAAAACTTTCGCCCTCACTTAGGAGGCGTTTGCGAAATCCTGCAGGTATAAACATCCTGCCTTTCGCATCAGCCTTCGCTTCAATATTTCCCAGGAATTGCAACATTTATAAATCAATTTCAACCTAATAGAGACATCAACGCTGTAAAATTACAAAATAATCCACTTTTCCCCACATTTCCACACATTATTTTACAAAAAAGTTATCAACAATTAAACTTCATCTTTTATATCCCTGTCTTTCTGTGCGTTAAAAGGCTTTTTAAGGTGTAATATAAAGTGTAAAACATATCCATTTATAAGAAAAACCCTATTTCTCAATAAAGCATAAGCATTTTTTAGTAAATTTGCACCAAAATTAGAAGTAGAGAGAAATGAGTTCAAACAATGCGTTTAGAATTGATATTGATGGTATTTTAAAGGACAAAGCTTCAAAATATTACAATAAAATACCGGGGTTTCTAATAAACTACCTCAAACGTACTGTTCATCAGGACGACATAAATGGGATTCTTGAAAGGAACAAAGACCTGGAGGGAGTGGAGTTTATGCGTGCATTGGTTGATAAAGAATTTAATCTGACTTTAAATTTAAGTGGAGAAGAAAATATTCCAAAAAATGGTAGATTTGTATTTGCTTCAAATCACCCTCTGGGAGGACTTGACGGCATATGCTTATCCACAATTTTAGGAGAGAAATTTGATGGAAAAATAAAATATCTGGTTAATGACGTTCTCTATTATATTGAACCACTTAAACCAATATTTGTGCCGATAAACAAATACGGTGCACAGGCAAAGAATTCGGCTAAGGCAATTAATGATGCATACGCTTCAGATAACCAGATAATAACCTTTCCCGCAGGCTTATGTTCAAGGAAAATTAAAGGAGAGATAATTGATCTGGAATGGATGAAAAATTTCATCGTAAAGTCAGTTGAATACAAAAGAGATATTATACCTGTACATTTTGAGGGAAGAAACTCAAATTTCT
The DNA here is from genome assembly GCA_028683355.1 of Fermentimonas sp. Classification (GTDB taxonomy): domain Bacteria; phylum Bacteroidota; class Bacteroidia; order Bacteroidales; family Dysgonomonadaceae; genus Proteiniphilum. The sequence continues at coordinate 1,557 of JAQUIZ010000017.1, read as the reverse complement.
TCTATAATTTTGCCAATATTCGTAAAACCCTTGGATTTAAATTTAACATCGAGCTTATATATTTGCCGGATGAGATGTACAAAAACTCAAATAATGAATTCAAAATCACATTTGGCAAACCTATTTCATGGCAGGTGTTTGATAATTCGAGAACTACAAAACAATGGGCACAATATGTGAAAGATATTGTTTACTCAATGAAGTAGTTATCTTTAAAAAGTAGAATTTATATGGAAAAGATAATCAATCCGGTTGATAAAAATCTAATAAAGTCAGAACTTACTGTTCAAAAAAGAGTAAGATATACCAACAAAGCTAATAATGAAATTTATGTATTCACAAGTCATGATTCACCTAATCTGATGAAAGAGGTTGGCCGGCTGCGTGAAATTGCATTCAGACATTATGGCGGAGGTTCAGGCCTTGAGGCTGATATTGACCGATACGATATAATGAAAGTTCCTTACAAGCAACTTATAGTGTGGGACCCTGAAAATGAAGAGATCCTTGGTGGCTATCGTTTCATTCATGGGGCGGATGTTGAGTTTGATGAAAACGGGAAACCTATGCTGGCTACAGCTCATCTCCTTAACTTCTCAGATGAATTTATCAATGACTACCTTCCTCACACAGTTGAATTAGGAAGATCTTTTGTATCACTGGAATACCAGTCGACTCTTATGGGCAGGAAAGGCATATTTGCTCTTGACAATCTTTGGGACGGATTGGGAGCTCTAACAGTTATCGATCCTAAAATCAAATACTTTTTTGGTAAAGTTACCATGTACGGCACATATAACAAAAATGCCCGTAACATGATATTGTACTTCCTCAATAAACATTTTCCCGACAATGAGAAACTGGTTTCTCCAATTGTTCCTTTGAAAACAGATACTGACCATAAGAAAATGGAAAGTCTATTTCATGGAAGAAATTTTAAAGAAGACTATAAAATTCTCAACAAGGAAGTTCGCGCACTGGGATATAATATTCCACCGCTGATAAATGCTTATATGGCACTTTCTACCACTATGAAATTCTTTGGCACTTCGATCAATGATGAGTTTGGTGATGTAGAAGAGTCTGGTATTCTAATTAAGATAGATCAAATACTAGAGGAGAAAAGGGCTCGTCATATAGAATCATATCTGAAAAGCAATCCGAGCAAACGTTTTTTGATAATGCTCAGAAGAAGAATATCAGGTAAGTCGGGCAATAAAAAAGTCACTATTCTCAAAAAAAAGAAGAAAGAAATTAAGAACAAAGGCAAGTCTGCTACAAAATGACAGTATACAAGTAAATTAAATTAATAAAATCCGAAATTTAACCTTTATTATTTACCATTTGCCTGCACTTGAAACCTCAATTGTAACTAATTGATAATTCTACCCTTATACTTTAAAATGCAATCGTTTGCACTGCTTAATTTTGTTAATTAAGCAGTTTCCTAAAGTATACCATTTAAGATAATCTAATTTTGTGAAGAAGCTATAATATTTAGTTAATCAACTCTATATTATTGAGAACAATGTAATAAATTGAACAGATAATCTAATA
>JAQUIZ010000124.1 GCA_028683355.1 Fermentimonas sp. | reverse complement strand
CCATTCCCTCTTCGAGTCTTGCTTTTAATCGTTTTGAAATCTTTTCGCGACGCAGGTCTCTTTCAATATTCACACCAAGAATTACACTGTCTATCGGAGGGAATTCAAGTTTGGATAAATCCTGTTTCGATTGGAAATCTGCAATTTCTATTGCACGTATTGCACGTTTCTTTGTGTCTGTATCTGTTATATTGTGTAGAGAACGATAACTCTTAAGTATCTCTGTCAGTTCCTCAAGCAACCTGTTTTGCAGAGATTCTCTGAGTTCAGGGTTTGCAGGTACATCAGGAAGGTTATATCCTTTTAAAACAGATTCTATGTAAAGACCTGTGCCCCCGCAAAGTATAGGCGTTTTGCCTCTTGATAAAATATCTTCATATGCTTTATGGAAATCATGCTGATAATCAAAAAGAGTGTATTTATCACCAGGTTCACGAATATCTATAAGATGATATGGTATTGAAACTCCATTGATAGTATATTCCGAAAGATCTTTACCTGTACCGATATCCATTTTTCGGTAGATCTGACGTGAGTCGGCGCTAATGATTTCACCATTCAGCCTGTTTGCCAAATGTACGGCAAAAGTAGTTTTACCGCTGGCTGTAGGTCCAAGGATTGTTATAAGTTTGTTTTTCATCTTACCAGCTTCCTCCGGCACCTCCACCACCGAAACGACCGCCTCCGCCGCCACCAAAACCGCCTCCGCCAAAGCCTCCGCCTCCAAATCCTCCAAAACCGTCACCAAATCCACCGCGGTGTCTTCCAGACGTTGGAGGGAAAAATATTGGAGGAAAAGTTGTGGTGTGGTGACCACCGCCACCAATGTTCTGATCACCTCCGCCGATTATTACTACCAGTATAACAATTATTACTGCAATGATTATAAAAACGGCAACCCAGGGAAATCCTTCTGCTTCACCTTCTTCAGCATCAAATTCACCCGACAGCCGTTCAATCATAGTATCAACAGCAGCATTTACACCGCCAAAATAATCTTCGTCAATAAAATAGGGAATCATTATATTCCTGACTATTCTGCCTGCGTAAGCATCATTAATTCTTGCCTCCAGACCATACCCTGTGGCAATAAATGCCTGACCTCTGCTATTGCCAATTTTCGGCTTTATTAGTATTACAGCTCCGTTATCTTTGCTTTTCTGACCTATTTCCCATTTTTCACCCAATCTGAATGCATAGTCCGATGCAGGATAACCACCAAGATCAGACACGGTGACGACATATATTTGTGTGGATGTGGAATCATTATAGGCAAGCAGCTTTTGCTCCAGCGCCTGATTCTCAGCATCGGAAAAAACATTGGCAAAATCGTTCACCAAACGGTATGGTACCATCGGATCCGGAATATCTTGTGCCTGAATTTCAAAAGTGAATAATAATAATAAAAATATAAGAAGAAATTTATTCTTCAATAATAACTTCATTGTCAAGTTCATTTATGTCGTTTTCAGAAACAGGAAAACGTGATTTTATAACTTCTCCTACTTTGCCGACACCTTTACAGATACCTTCCGCAATAAGATCTTTCTTAAAATAGGAGAGCATTAATTCGAGAGTATCCTTCCAGAAATCAGACTCATCTATCTGATAATTAATACCTTTGTCTGCATATATTGCTGCTTTGTGATCTGAAGGTGAGAGATATATTAGTACTCCATTTCTCAAATCAGTTTCGTCCATTTTGAGTTGATGAAATACCTTGTAAGCAGTTTCCAGCGGAGCTCCTTTACAGTGTTTAGCAATGTAAACACGTATTTCACCAGAGGTGTTGCTTTCTGCAAATCTTATTGATTCAGAAATCTTATCCAGCTCTTCTCTTTTAAGCATAACCTAAAATTGTACTTCCGGAGCTGTCTGTGCTTCAGGCTGAGCTTCAAAATATGCTTTAGATTCAAATTTAAACCATTTAGCATATATTACCTGAGGGAATTTTCTGATATAGGAGTTGTAGTCCTGTGCAATCTGGTTGAATCTGTTACGTTCAACCGCAATCCTGTTCTCTGTTCCTGCCAGCTCATCCTGAAGTGCGAGAAAGTTCTGGTTTGCTTTCAGTTCAGGGTAGTTTTCCTGAATCAAAAGTAAGCGTCCCAATGCCTGACTAAGCTGGTTTTGTGCCTGCTGATATTCCTGAAGGCTCTCAGCTGTAAGGTTTTCCGGGCTTACTGTAGTCTGTGTGGCCCTTGCCCTTGCCTCTGTTACTTGGGTGAAAGTCTCTTGTTCGTGCTGTGCATAACCTTTCACTGTGTTCACCAAGTTAGGTATAAGATCAGCTCTTCGCTGATACGCATTTTGAACATTACCCCACTGTGCGGTTACTGCTTCCTGTTTTTCAACCATTCTGTTGTAACCTGAACAGCTCGAGAGTGTTATTACACCTACTACAATCAATAAAAGAGAGGATATTTTCTTCATAACTTTAAAGAATTAGTATATTTTTATACAAATGTATCATTTTTTTGCTGAATATTATAAATCGCTATGTTTATAAAAGCTAACGGATATATTTGCTCATATCATTAATCTGACAAACTATATCTATTGTTTTTTATCTGTAATGTAGAAATAACATTTTAAAAGTTCCAATGGTTTTACAGCTTCATTCCTTAAATAAATATTTTTTATATATCTTTGTATTTATATGGGGCTCTGTAAGCCGACGGAAGTCTTAACCAAAAATTCTTAAGTATGAAGCAACTGTTTTTATCACTGATTATATCTGTTTTTTCATTGGCTGTCACTGCATCTGAAGCTTATCAGGCAGCAGATAGTCTGGATCTTTTTGAAGATATTACCGATATCAGCCGTTTGATACAAAAGCGCACCTCAGGAGAGGTTTTTGTACAAGACACTATTGTACCAACAGAACCAATTATTATACAGGATACAATTTTACCAAGGGAAAGAATCACTGATTACATTATTCCCGGTATTATAACTCCATCAGAATACGTGTCCAGAAATCCTCTGGATTCAATTTATATCAGAAATGAAAGAGGTATATTACAGCTGCCTTCAAACTATCATAACCCTGACGCATTGAGAGGGAAAACTTTCCGGGATACTCTCTTTTACAACCCTCTGTTTCTTCCAATGATTTTTAATGGCAGGATACTGCCGCGCGATATATCTTTTTATAATCCCGATAAGGATTACGAGTCGGGGAAACTGATTAATCCGGCAGAAACTTTTACTCCCAGGTTAGAACAGTCCGATTTTATTCAGAAAGTAAGACGGAACTATTATATGGAATATCCCGACAGAGTAAAGTATTCGGTATTAGACTTTGATGCACTGCCACGCGTATATAGCGGGGATGATATTGTAAAAGAGACTTTCAACCCGTTCCGTGAACTTCTACGATCTGAAACAGCATATTCTCTCGAAGCTCCGGGAGTGGAGTTAACTACAATCGACCGTAAATACTGGGTACGTTCGGGTGAACATTCTTTTCAGTTTGCACAGAATTACTTCTCTGACAACTGGCATAAAGGTGGTACCAACAACCTTAACTTTAATAGTTATCATGTGCTCAGAGCTAATTATAAGAAGGATAAGGTAAAGTTTAATAATACGCTGGAATGGAGACTTTCAGTATTTAATGCTCCTGACGACTCACTCAGAGAGTACAGGATTGGTAATGACCTGATTCGTTATTATGGCGACTTTGGACTTGATGCATTTGCAAAAGGGTGGTCTTACTCAATGAATATGGAGGCTAAGTCTCAGCTGTTCAATTCTTACCCTCCCAACTCAAACCAACTGCGTTCATCTTTACTTTCTCCTCTGTATGTAAATGCAGGTATCGGTTTGAAATTTAATCTTGATAAGAAGTCAGAAAGTTTTCGAGGACGTCGTGTACGCTGGGATCTTGCATTAGCACCTATCTCTGTAAACTTCAAATACGTATTAAATGATTCGGTAGATGTTGTTCGTTTTGGTATTCCTGAAAATAAAAGCTACAATCTTGATATGGGTACAACTGTTACATCAATTCTTAAATTTGATATAACACGTTATATAACCTGGGATTCACGCTTAACCTACTTTACAAGCTATGATAAGGTTGAGGCTGAAATTGAGAATAGTCTGAATATGGCATTAAGCAATGCGTTTTCAACCAGGATATATCTGAATCTGAGATACGATGATGGAGTACCGGCACATCCAGATTTAAAATACTGGCAGTATAACCAGACTTTGAGTTTCGGATTAAATTATAAGTGGTAATGATGTTACTCGGGTTCCTTATAATTAATAATCTCTTTCTGTTTTAAAGGGAGAGTATTAGTATAGTTCAGAGGAACCTGTCGCTTTCATCCAGTTTATAACCATTCAGGAAGTCAACAGTTTTCATTCGTTTCTTGCCTGACAGCTGCAAGTCTGTGATTCGCATAAGGCCGTCACCAACTGCCACTTCAATAAAGGTTTTATTATCTGTAAATATTGTTCCAGGGGTAAATGAGCCGGACTTACCAGCTTTTGACTCCTCAGCCTTTTCACTTGCAAACACTTTCAATCGAAGAGTTTCGCCTGTCTCAGAACGTTGTAACTCGGTCCACGCAGCAGGGTAGGGCGACAATCCCCTTATGAAATTATATATCTCTTCTCTGCTTTTATCCCACTCAATCCTGCAGGTCTCAGTGAATATTTTGGGAGCAGGTTTAAGAATAGTGTCATTGGTAAATAACTGATCCTGTGGTATTGCAGAAATATTATCCTCAATAATTGCATCAACTGTTTTCTTTACAAGTGCAGCACCCATAACCATGAGTCTGTCATGCAACGTCTCAGCATTATCATCTTCACTTATTTCAGTTTTCTCCCTGAAGATAATCTCTCCCGTATCAATTTCATGTGAAAGAAAGAATGTGGTTACGCCTGTTTCCTTTTCACCGTTAATTATTGCCCAGTTGATCGGTGCCGCGCCCCTGTATTGTGGAAGTAGTGATGAGTGCAGATTAAATGTTCCTTTACCGGGCATGTTCCACACTACTTCGGGAAGCATCCTGAAAGCTACAACCACCTGCACATCTGCCTTCAGTTCTCTCAGTTCATTTAAAAAATCTTCATCCTTCAGTTTCTCAGGCTGAAGAAGATGCAGCCCCTTTTCCAAAGCATACTGTTTCACGGGTGACGGTTGCAGTTTATAACCCCTCCCGGCAGGCTTGTCGGGCATTGTTATTACACCCACAACATTGTAATTATTCTCAACAAGTGTTTTCAGTGATTCAACGGCAAATTCCGGTGTACCCATGAAAACTATTCTTAAATCTTCTTTTTTCATCATTCAAAATTACATTTAACCCTAATTACTATTCATCAGTATCTGAATAATTCTCTACTAAAACCTCTCTATATGAGTTGAAAACTGATGATTGAGACAGCAGTCCCTGATAAACCCCTTTGTCGTCAACTACCGGTAAGTTCCATGCTTTTGTCTTCTCAAACTGATCCATAACTTCTTCCATGCTATCGCTGATACTTATTTTGGCAGGAGAACCAACCATAAATTTATCAACGGTGAAACGGTCATAAAGCTCCGACCTGAACATAATATTACGGATATCATTCATTAGAACCAGTCCCAGTAATTTATTCTCTTTGTCCACTACGGGAAATATATTTCGATTAGAGTTTGACATCACCTTTACCATATCACCTAATGTCATATCAGGAGTAACGGCAGGGATATTCTTCTCAAGAAGGTCTTCAACCTTCAGAAAGGTGAGGACAGCCTTATCTTTATGGTGTGTAATAAGTTCTCCCCTTTTTGCAAGTCGTATAGCATAAATACTGTGTCTCTCAAACATGAGTATTGTGGCGTAAGATACCAGCGATACTATCATCAGAGGCAGAAACAGGTCATATCCTCCCGTGAGTTCAATTATCAGAAACATACCGGTCAGCGGTGCATGCATCACACCTGCCATTAATCCCGACATTCCCATTAGCGCAAAATTATCCTGCGGCAGATATGTTGATACACCAAATTGATTTAATGTATATGAGAAGACAAATCCGGCAATACAGCCCAGGAAAAGTGTGGGCGCAAAAACCCCGCCTGTTCCGCCACCCCCGTTTGTGGCACTTGTGGCAAATACTTTAAAGAGGATTACAAGAACAAGAAAGACAATAACCGACCACTTGCTTTCCCAGTTATAGAAGAAGCTTTCATTAGTTAATGACTTGAATGAATCGCCTCCTTCAAGAAGTGTACCTATTGTATGGTATCCTTCACCAAATAGTGGAGGGAAAAAGAATATCAGTACACTTAGAGTAACTCCTCCCAACAAGAATTTTCTCCATGGCGATAGTTTATGAAATATATCCTCACACCAGCTCATAATACGTATTACATAGAGGGAGATTAGTCCGCACAATATTCCAAGAAGAATTACGTATGGTATGCGATCGAGAGTAAACTGCTCAAGCAGAGTGAACGCAAACATAGCATCCATTCCTGTGAGCATATAAGAGACCACGGTGGCGGTTACTGCAGTTACAAGTAATGGCATTATTGACGACATCGTTAGGTCCAGTAGCAACACCTCTATAACAAACAGTATCCCTGCTACAGGGGCTTTAAAGATGCCTGCAATTGCTCCTGCGGAACCACAGCCTACTAGAATCATGAGACTATGCTGCTCCAGCCTGAAAAACCTGCCCAGATTAGACCCTATGGCTGAGCCAGTAAGTACGATAGGTGCTTCTGCTCCCACCGATCCACCAAAACCGATGGTGACGGAGCTTGCCACAAGTGATGAGTGCATATTATGCGGCTTTATCCTGCTCTTACGTTGTGATATAGCAAAAAGTATCTTGGTAACACCGTGACTGATATCATCTTTCACGATAAATCTAACGTAAAGTCCCGCTATCAGAATACCCGCTATTGGGAAAAGCAGGTATGCGTAGTTGTGGCTGACCTGACTGAAATTTTCTGTAAGGAATACTTGTATGAATTCAATGGCGATTTTCAGTATATATGAGGCAAATGCTGTAAGTATCCCTACTATGAAACTTACAAACAGCAAAAAATGGCGTTCTTTTATATGTTCGTCACGCCAAAGAAGGAATTTGCTATGTATTTCTTTAAATTGCATTGACATAAATTGATTCACTTAAACAAAACTCTATTTCCTGATGATCTGAATAGTTCCGCTCTTTCCAAGTCTTAGAATACCTGACGGTTTAACTTCAACATTTTCTTTTCTGCGGTAGTTAACTATATAGTCAACGCCATTTTTAATCTCTGATGATATCTTGGAAAACTTTGAAGGTGATGGTTCCCCGCTAATATTTGCAGAAGTGGAAACAATAGGTTTTCTGAATTGCTTGCATAATTCTCTTGAAAACATTTCGTCTGTTATCCTTATTCCTATAGAACCATCGGGTGCAACAAGGTTTGTTGCAAGGTTTTTAGCTCCTTCATAAATAATTGTGAGCGGCTTGTCAGTCAAATCTATCAGATCCCATGCAATATCAGGCACATCCTGAACATAAGTCTGCAGTTTGGCCGGATTATCAAGAAGTACCAGCATGGATTTACTGTCATCTCGCTGTTTCAGATCATAAATACGTTTAACAGCTTCTTCATTCGTTGCATCGCAGCCTATTCCCCAAATGGTGTCGGTAGGGTAGAGAATGATTCCGCCTGTTTTTAATACCTCAATTGCTTTTTTTATATCTTCCTGCATCTTATATCAAATTAGTGCATTTTTTATTCTTTGCATTATTAACGCATTCTCATATTTATTACCTGTTGACAGCCACTCCATGAGTTTCCCCGCATCGGTATAACCTGCTTTACGGAACAGTTTTACACTTCCACTATTGTTCTCAGGTATAACGGCAAACAGCTGCTTTAGTTTCAGGAAATTAAATGAGTACTCTTCCAGTATTTGTAAGGT
>JAQUIZ010000123.1 GCA_028683355.1 Fermentimonas sp. | reverse complement strand
ATACGTGATGATAAATTCCTAAATATCAGCAAATTTTGTTAATTACTTAATTGATCTTTATGGTAGTGTAAAAGCGCAGCTTGATAGCGCGTCTGGTTTGGGACCAGAAGGCCGCAGGTTCAAATCCTGTCATCCCGACCAGTTAAAATATAGGACCCGCCAGGGATGGCGGGTTTTAATATTCTCTGCAAAATCTGAATTTAATGCCTTAAGTGGGTATATCCCCAGCGGGCAGATCCTTAACGAGGGAGATGATCTGACAGGCGATGGTAATTTTATACATAATGCTTATCGATATTAAGAAATAAGCATTATTAAAGTTGCTATTTGAAAACATAAACACTGATACCGAACAAAAGGCTTAGACACGCCATTTTAGGCATTTTTGCTTTGGTGTTGGTGTTTGTTTGGTGTTTATAGAAATAATACAAAGTTACAAAATATATAACGAAAAAAAAGACGCTTTCTATTGACGAAAGTGTATATTTATTATAAATTATAAGTAAATAAATTTATTTACTTACAATAAAAGGAGGGAGGATTTTTGCATGATAACGAGTTTGGCATTTATCTCAAGACACTAAGAGAATCAAAAGGGATAACACAAGAACAGCTTGGAGATGCAGTAGGTAAAAAGAAAATGACAATATCGCTTATTGAAAATGGCAAGAATGCTCCTCCCCAAGATGAGTTTCTAAATAAACTAATTAACGTACTTGCCCTTACTCATGAAGAGGAAATAAGGCTACGGGATTTAGCCGCCCTTGCTAGAGGGCGCATTCCTAGTGATATTGTAGAGTACTTCATTCAAAACGAGCATATACGAAAGACAATTCGATTAGCAATGGAACAAGGGAAAAAAGATGAAGTTTGGCAGAAAATACAGGAGGTAATTAGGAATGATTAATTTTACAGAAATAGCAAACTTCATATGGAGTGTGGCAGATCTGCTCCGTGGAAACTTTAAACAAAGTGAATACGGAAAGGTTATCTTGCCGTTTACTGTTTTAAGACGATTTGATTGTGTTCTTGCGCCATCAAAAGAGAAAATACTTGAAATGAATAAAAACCTTACGGTTTCAAATAAAGCTCCGATATTTAAACGGATAACAGGGCACGATTATTACAACATTAGTCGCTATGATTTTGAAAAACTAATTGATGACTCTGTTGCAATCGAAACCAATCTGCGAGATTACATAAATGGGTTTTCTGATGATGTAAAAGAAATACTGGATAATTTTGAACTAGGTGTTGTTATCGAACGTCTGAAAAAGGCTAATTTACTTTATCTTGCGGTTAAGAAATTTGCAGAACTAGATCTTACAATGGATAGTGTGGACAATCTTGAGATGGGTTATATGTATGAAGAACTTATCCGCAGGTTCTCTGAACTTTCTAACGAAACTGCCGGTGAACATTTTACACCAAGAGAAGTCATTGAACTTATGGTTGATTTGTTATTTGAACCGGATATGGATGAGATGACCAAGGATGGTAAAGTGGTCACTGTATTTGACCCGGCATGTGGAACAGGCGGGATGCTGTCTGTTGCACAAAACAAGATGCGTGATATCAATAATAAAATAACTGTTATTCCGTTTGGACAGGAATTAAACCCGGAAACATACGCTACCTGTAAATCTGATATGATTTTGAAAGGCAATACTAATAGTAAAATTCAACTAGGTAACAGCTTTAACCAAGATGGATTCCGTGGAGAACATTACGATTATCTCCTATCGAATCCTCCCTTTGGTGTGTCATGGAAAAAGGTCGAAAAGTATGTGAAAGACGAAGCCCAGCGTGAAGGGTTCAATGGTAGATTTGGTGCAGGCACTCCCCGTATTTCCGATGGTTCGCTTTTATTCTTACAACATATGATTTCAAAAATGAATGACCCTCAAAAGGGAGGTAGCCGGATTGCCATCGTTTTTAACGGGTCCCCATTGTTTACGGGAGATGCAGGCAGCGGTGAAAGTGAAATTAGACGTTGGATTATTAAGAATGATATGCTGGAAGCAATTGTGGCACTACCGGATCAACTTTTCTATAATACAGGTATTTCAACTTATATTTGGATTGTTACTAATCGAAAAACAGACAGACGCAGAGGTAAAGTACGCCTTGTGAATGGAACACATTACTTTGCGAAAATGCGTAAGTCCTTAGGTAGTAAGCGAAATTATCTTACAGATAAAAATCGTGAGGATATTGTGAATTTATATTCCATGTATGAAGCCCATGAGGATTATAACGATTTTGACAACAAGGACTTTGGCTATTATAAAGTAACCGTTGAGCGACCAGAAGTTGATGAGAATGGAAATTTAATTACGGATAAAAAGGGAAATAAAAAGGCTGACACATCCCTTAGGGACACAGAAAACATCCCTCTCAAGGAAGATATTGAAGAATACTTTAAGAGAGAAATATTACCACACGTTCCGGATGCTTGGATTGATGAAAGCAAAACAAAAACCGGTTATGAAATCCCATTCACTAGATATTTTTACGAGTTCACACCTCTTCGCAGCAGTGAAGACATTATGACGGAAATTCGTGAACTGGAAGACAGGATAGCAAAACATCTGGAGGAGGTGTTTGTTGAATGAAACGATATCCGGAATATAAGGATAGTGGTATAGAATGGATTGGGGAGATACCTGTTGAGTGGGAGATAAAAAAGACTTCATGGATTTTTAAAGATATTAATAGTGGAACAACACCAAGAAGCGATGATGGGGAATATTATGGTGGCAATATAGCTTGGCTTAATACAGGGGATTTAAACGATGGGAGAATATTCAAAACTACTAAAACTGTAACAGAGAAGGCTATCAAAGAACATTCAGCATTAAAAATATATGAGAACAATTCATTAGTTATTGCTATGTATGGTGCCACAATAGGTAAACTAGGAATTACAGAAATTCCTTTATGTACTAATCAAGCGTGTTGTGTTATGTCTAAGCCTGTAGATACGGATGTTAAGTTCATGTTTTATAATTTTCTTGCAATAAGAACATATTTACTTTCTTTAGCTTATGGTGGTGGGCAACCAAACATTAGTCAAACTCTTATAAGAAGTTTGAAATTTCCTAATCCAGATTTGAAAGAACAGCAAAGAATAACTTACTACCTAGATCGCAAAACAGAAGCTATTGATAATGTAATAGCAGATAAAGAAAAATTGATTGAACGACTAAAAGAAAAACACCAAGCGATAATTAGCCAAGCTGTTACAAAAGGTCTTAAATCTAACGTGCCCATGAAGGATAGTGGTATAGATTGGCTTGGAGAAATTCCCAAGAATTGGGAAGTCGCTAAGGTAGGATATTACTATGAAGTTCAATTGGGAAAAATGCTACAACCAACTAAAAACAAAGTAGATGATACCCTTGAAAGATATTTCTGTGCTGCTAATATTCAAGAAACAGGGGTATCAATAGAGCCAATTAAAAAAATGTGGTTTTCTGATAATGATAAAGAAATATATAAGATTGAAAAAGGAGACCTTCTAGTTGTTGAGGGTGGTGATGCGGGATTATCGGCTATTTATAATCATCATCAGAATGGTTATATCCAAAATGCACTTCATAGAGTTAGAAGTAACGAGCGGGCTAATAATAAGTATCTTCACTATTGGCTCAAGTTTTTAAAGAATACTGGATATATGGATTTGGTATGTAACAAGGCAACAATAGCACATTATACAAAACAAAAATTTTTAACCACACCAATAGTTATACCCGAATTGAAACAGCAGAATGAAATAGTCGAGTATTTAGATATAAAGTCTACTCAAGTAGACATAGCTATAACCGACATAACCCTTCAAATCGAAAAACTAAAAGAATACCGCCAAGCAATCATTAGTGAAGCGGTTACGGGAAAGGTGGCGATATAGGATGGCAATAACGATCAAAGAAATCACATTTGAAAATGAAATAGAATATGCATTGATTGAAAATGGTGGTTATGTAAAAGGAGAGCCATCAGATTTTGACCGAACCGCAGCTGTAGATACTGTGAAGGTGTTCTCTTTTCTGAAAACAAGCCAACTGAAGCAGTGGGAGAAGATTGTTAACAAATACGGAGAAGATAAAGCGGAAAAAGAATTCTTGAAAAAGTTTAGCCGAGATTTAGACCGCTATGGTATGTTGCATGTTTTAAGAAAAGGTGTAGTGGATTCTCCTGCTAGATTTAGTTTATGTTACTTCCAGCCTGCCAGTGGAATGAATCAGACAGATGTAGAGAACTACAAGAAAAACATCATGTCAATCACAAGACAAGTACATTACTCGCTCAAAAATGAGAATTCAATAGATGTAGTTCTATTTGTCAATGGTCTGCCTATTGCTACTATGGAATTGAAGAATCAAGCCACAGGCCAGACTGTGGAGAACGCCAAAAGGCAATACAAGTATGACCGCGATAAACGAGAAACTCTATTGTCCTTTAAATCCCGTTGTCTTGTTCATTTTGCGGTAGATACCGATGAAGTTTGGATGACCACAAAACTTGCCGGTGGAGACACCTACTTCTTACCCTTTAACAAAGGCAACAATGGTGGCAAAGGAAATCCTATTGGCGATGGAAATTATCGCACAAGTTATTTATGGGATGATATCTTGCAAAAGGACAGTCTGCTAGATATTATTCATCGTTTTGTGCATCTGGAAGAGAAGAAGGACAAAAGTGGGAAAGTCAAGGAAACACTGATATTCCCAAGGTACCATCAGTTGGATGCTGTACGCTCTTTAATAGCCGATGTGAAGAAAAACGGTACGGGTATAAATTATTTGATTCAGCATAGTGCGGGAAGTGGCAAAAGTAACTCCATTGCATGGCTGGCTCACCATTTGTCAAACCTGCATGGTAATGATGACAAAATTATCTTTAACAGTATCGTGGTTATTACGGATCGTCTTGTTCTGGATAAACAGCTCCAAGATACCATCTATCAATTTAAGCAGGTTGATGGAGTGGTTGTAAAGATAGACAACAATTCAGCCCAGCTTGCCGATGCCCTGAATACTGGTAAGAAAATCATCGTCACAACGTTGCAGAAGTTTCCTTTTATATTGGATAATGTCAATGACTTAACCGGTAAACGCTTTGCTGTTATTGTGGATGAAGCCCATTCATCTCAAGCAGGAGAAGCCAGCAAAAAGTTAAAGTTTGTACTGGGAGATGTCACAGATGACATTCCGGAGTATAAGCGTTTTCAGGTGGTTGCTGAAGAGGAAGCAAAATATGAGAGTAACGAGAAGGATAGCGAAGATGAAATCTTAAAAGAAATGTCAACTCATGGTAAATTGAAGAACTTATCCTTGTTTGCTTTTACAGCTACACCAAAAGCTAAGACGCTGGAGATGTTTGGCACTGTAGGAAATGACGGCTTACCCCAACCATTTCATGTCTATAGTATGAGACAAGCCATAGAAGAAGGGTTTATCCTTGATGTGCTTAAAAACTATATGACCTATGGAACATATTTCAAGGTAGGAAAAACAATTGTGGATGATCCTAGATATGAGAAAAGCAGAGGCAATAAAGCACTTGGTAAGTTTCTCAGCCTGCACCCGCATAATCTCGCACAGAAAACACAAATCATAGTCGAGCATTTTAGAACAGTGACCAAAACTAAAATTGGCGGTAAGGCAAAGGCAATGGTGGTAACCGGATCAAGGCTTCATGCCGTTAGGTATTATTTTGAGTTTAAGAAATATATTGAGAAAATGGGATATCAAAAGGAACTGGGTGTACTGGTTGCCTTTTCCGGTACGGTTTTTGATGATGGTGAAGAATATACAGAGGTTGGTATAAACAAAATTAAGGAGTCGGAGCTGCCGAAGAAGTTTCACAGTGGAGACTATCAAGTTTTACTTGTAGCGGAGAAATACCAAACAGGATTTGATGAACCACTGCTTCATACCATGTTTGTAGATAAGAAATTAAGCGGAGTAAAAGCGGTGCAGACATTATCCCGATTGAACCGTACTTATCCCGGGAAAGAAGATACCTTTGTGCTTGACTTCGTGAATTCTGCAGAGGACATTCAAAAGTCATTTGAACCCTATTATGAGATAACTGCTATCTCTGAAACCACTGATCCTAATCTTGTTTATGACTTAAAGTACAAATTGGAAGACTTTCATATTTATTGGGAAAGCGAGGTTGAAGGGTTTTCAAAAGTATTCTTCAAGCCGCATAAGCGCCAAGCCAACATCGACTTTGGTATGTTAAATTCCTTCATAGACCCGGCAGTTGACCGTTTTAAAGCCAAGGAGGTTGAAGAACAAGAGGAGTTTAAATCAACGCTAACTAAATTCATTCGTACCTATTCTTTTGTAACGAATATTGTGAAACTGGAAGATCCGCAGATGCACAGGCTATATGCTTATGGAAAGATGCTGCAAAGAAAGCTGCCTAAAGGGCAAAAGGATGCTATTGACTTAAATGATGAGGTCTCCTTACAGTATTATCGATTGCAAAAAATCTTTGAAGGTTCTATTAGTCTGCAGCAAGGAGACCCACTGCCAAACGATAAACACGCTGGAAAGTCTAAGAAGGAAGAAGAGAAAGCACCCTTGTCTGAATTGATAGAGAAACTAAATGAGCATTTTGGGACAGAGTTTTCCGATATGGACAAAGTACTCATGCAGTTTGTTGATGATATGGAAAAAGACGAGAATCTAAGAACACAGGCACAGAACAATACTGTTGACCATTTCAAGTATCCATTTAATGATGCGTTTATGGGTGTGGTGGTTGACCGGATGATACAGAACAAGGATTTCTGCGAACGAATACTTGACGATGAAAAGTTCGGTGTTGCCGTCAAAGATCTTCTTGTCAATGTGGTCTATGAAAGACTTCGATCTGATCGACCTAGCAACAGGCTTTAACACCTGGGGGTGGTCAAATCTCTACAAACTATGCAAAATGTTGACCGCGCTAGGATGGCGCGTGAAAAATCGCATAATTCGCTAGGGGGGATACCCCTGAATTTACCCGATTTGCACGTTCATGACCTTCGTTATGCCAATGCATCACTACTCATCAATGCCGGGGTGCCGGTCAAGTTTATATCAGAGCATCTAGGGCATTCCAATACAAAAACCACAGAAGATATCTACGCCCACGTTTATAACGCAACAGCTGAAAAGGTAGCCAGTGCCATAAGTCAAGCCTTGGATGGGGTGATGTAGAAATGAAGTGTAGCAAGAAAGACAACCTGAATTTGAATAAAATTAGTGTGCGCAATTCGGGTACACTAGGCAATTTCGAATGTGCTGTAAGGCTAGTAAAATGCTTGCAGCACATTTATTTTGGAAAACTGTACAAGTGGTGGGATAGTTGGTGTTTATCCGTGTTTTAATTTGCAATAAACACCAAAAAGAAAATTAACAATACACAATCATCTTTCAACAAAACCCTATTTTATGCGGTTTTTAGGCAATTTAATCAACAATACGAAACTCCATTTTACGGTTTGTTAGAAGGATATCGATATCTCAGTATAGAAAATAATAATATAAGGCATTTTCTGGGGATATTAGTATTCCTCCAGATAGTAGTTCGACTTATAAGAATGGAGGGATTTATTTGAAAAGTTTCTTTTCCAAGCTAATATCATTGGCTATTTTGTCGATCTTTATCCTGTTGTGTACGAATGGTACTAGCAGTGCCTCAGATAGCGCATATAGCCAAATCACACCAGAACTTGTTTTTCAACAATGCATGCAACTGAGTGAAACAAAGCAAATACAAACAGCAAGCCACAGAAAATTAAGTTCCGACTTATTGCCACTTATAGATGAGGCCTATAGAGACAAGGATATTACTTTAGAGGAGAATAAAGCAAACTTAAAAACCCAAAAGCAGATGATCACAGCAAATGAAGCGGAATATAAAGATATAAATGATGCCACGGATGATCTGGTTTATGTTTATATTACTCTTAACGTGGACGCAGCAACGGACACAATAGAC
>JAQUIZ010000122.1 GCA_028683355.1 Fermentimonas sp. | reverse complement strand
TGAGGTTGTGACGCTGACTGGTATACATAGTTAGGACTTTTCCATCCAAGGATATGCTTTGCACCTTCGGTTATCATTTTAGTATATCCCATCTTATAAACCATATCAGCAATTTCATCAGAATAAATTAACTCTGTATTGCGCAACACTTTTGGTTTCTGGTCAAAAAGCATTTCAATTCTTTCGGCATGATGTTTAACCTGGGCGCGGAACTCTTCAGGATCGAAAAGGCTGGATAGTGAATGAGCATAAGTCTCTGTAAGAAATTCCACATCTCCGCTTTTACTCAGCTCCCGAAATCCATCAATGACTTCCGGTGCATAAATCTCCATTTGCTCCAAAGCTACACCGGATATAGAAAAAGCGACTTTGAATTTTCCCTTGTATTGATTTACCAGATCAAGCAACATCCTATTGGCGGGGATATATGATCTGGCTGCAATCTGTTGCATTATATCCTCATTAGAGTAGTCATCAAAATAATAGTGATCGTTTCCAATATTAAAGAAACGATATCTTTTTAACCGAAATGGCTGGTGTATTTGGAAATAAAAGCAAATTGACTTCATGATTCTTATATGGTTATAAATTGATTTTTATTAATTTTGAGTCTCATATTATATATTGAATAATTCAAACAAGATTATCGTAAATTGCACGAACCTTTAGTCCAGCATCTTCCCATTTGATATTATCTACTTCAATTTTTCCTTCAACCTTAAGATGTTCCGCCATAGCAGGATATGTGCAGATAGAATAAATAGCATCAGCCATTGCATCCACATCCCAGTAATCAGTCTTGACTACGTTATGTAATATTTCGGAGCAGCCAGATTGATAGGAAATTATACTTGGCACTCCACACTGCATAGCCTCCAGAGGTGAAATGCCGAAAGGCTCAGATACAGATGGCATTACATATACATCACTTGACTTAAGCATTTCATATACCTGTTTTCCGCGCAGGAAGCCTGTAAAGTGAAACTTGTGAGCTATTCCTCTGTCAGCAACCAGTCGTATCATTTGATCCATCATATCACCACTGCCTGCCATTACAAAGCGTATATGGTCGGTTTTTTTAATAACCTGTGTAGCGGCATCAACAAAAAACTCAGGTCCTTTTTGCATTGTGATTCTACCCAGAAAAGTAACTACTTTTTCGGGAACTCCTGATATTCTTTCTATTGCGTCGATCTCGGGGCTTAAAGGATCCACAGCATTGTGCACGGTTGTAACTTTCCAATAAGGTTGGTGATAATTTTCTATTACCGTTTTTCTCGTCAAATTGCTAACGCAAATAATATGGTCGCAATTATCCATACCATCTTTTTCAATTCCATAAACAACAGGATTAGGTTTGCCGCGGCTACGGTCGAATTCTGTAGCGTGAACATGAATTACCATTGGTTTTCCGCTAACACTTTTAGCATGTAGTCCGGCAGGATAAGTTAGCCAGTCGTGAGCATGAATTACATCAAAATCATAAGTGCGTGCAATTACACCTGCAACAATTGAGTAGTTATTAGTCTCTTCCAGTATATTATTAGGATAACGGCCTGAAAATTCAATACATCCCAGATCGTTTGTATGCATATAGCTGAAGTCGGCATAAATGTTATCTCTTAGTTTATAGTATTCTTTCGGATCCATAAACTTTTCGAGTCTTGAATTAATTGTATCCTTCGATACATCCCTCCACACAACGGGTGTATTGTTTGCACCAATAATCTTCATAAAACTTTGGTCTTCATCCCCCCAGGGTTTAGGAATAACAAAGATGGTTTCCATATCTTCCTGTTGTGCCATACCTTTAGTTAATCCATAGCTTGCCGTACCAAGTCCTCCGAGAATATGTGGAGGGAATTCCCATCCAAACATCAATGCTTTCATTTGTCCTGTTTTAGTTATTTACTATTTCACCTTCACTGTATATCTGCTAAATCTGATGTATTTTTAATTACACCTTAGTTATGTGTTATTTATAGGAGTTTATAATCTTCTGAGCTCTCAACAATTCGCATACGCTCATAGCGAAAGAGTATCCACCGTGAGCGATAAACGGGGGATTTGAGTCATAAAATTCTGAAATGGAGCCGATACAGTCGTTTTGCATCTCATTTTCCATACTGACCATAATTCTGTCAACCAAAGATAATCCACTCATCTGAAAAACATTTATATATGCTTCAATATATGGACCCAGAAGCCATGGAAATGCCATTCCGTTGAAGTATGCGAATTTCTTCTCATTTTCAGTGCCATTATAGTGTGGACGGAATTTTTCACTTTTAGGAGTTATCGAACGAAGACCGCAAGTGGTTAGCAGCTCTTTGGTTACAAAATCAAGAACTGATTTTTTTTGTCTTTTCTCCAGAGGAGAATATGGAAGAGATACCGCAAAAATCATGTTTGGTCGTACATTTGGATCTTTGTAATAACCGTCGACATAATCGTATAAATATCCCGCATCGTTCATAAATGTTTTTATAAAAGATTTACCGGCAATACTGCTTTTTTCTGAAAGTGAGGCAGCCTTTTCATGGTTGCCTGTTTCATTCGCAATCTCTTCTGTGAATTTTAAAGCATTATACCAAAGAGAATTGAATTCTACCAGAAATCCTGATCTGGGAATAACGGGGCGTCCGTTAATCATGGCATTCATCCAGCTGACGGCAACTTCACGCCCATATGTTGACAGTAGTGCATTACTTTCATGAAATACCAGATTTTGGTGTTTGTTTGAGAGTATATATTCTATAATCTCAAATAGAAATTTGGAGTACTTTTCAATAAACTTGTTTTTATTCTCTAAATAGTACTGTTGTAAAGCCCAAACAACCCAGAGAAACAGATCCGGGTCTTCTACCTGCTTTATAAAACTCTTATATGGTTTGTCGGCCATAAAATCTCTCAGATGAGGGATGGCTGTATCCATAATTATCTCGAAATCATTAGGTCTGCCAACAGAGAGTGTACATCCGGGCAGTGAAATAAACTGGTCACGTGCCCTCACTTTAAACCATGGATATCCTGCTAGCAAATAACATTCATCCTTATTGGGTATATAGTAAAACTGGTGACTGGAGTTTTTTAAACAGTTGTAAAAATTAGATCTGGGTGTACGTTTATTTTTTTCGTAGTCGAACTCACTCGAAAGTGTAGTTGAATCGACCAGGATATCTCCTGCAGAAAAAATTATTTCCTCACCTTTTGTAATTGACATTTCGAAGTAACCGGGTACGTAGAGATCTTCCTGATAAGTATCACCAAGTTGAAGATCCTGCAGATACTCAATATCACGATACCAGTCTGGGTGATAGACAAACTCAGGATTCTTGTTAAACTGTATAAACAATTCAGGATAGCCGGAATACATACAAGTGCTGATACCATTCTCAACCTCACGGTATGATTTATCAACCTGATCGTTTTCTCGAGTAAGCTGAGATGCTTTTCTGAATGCTAAAAATGGTTTGAAACGTATTGTAGTGGGTGAGTGAGCGTCTAAAAGTGTATATCTTATCATCAGCCGGTTCTCTTTAGAAGAAAACATAATCTCTTTCGAAAGTATAACTCCGCCAACACGGTATATTGTTTTAGGAAAGCTGTCACAATTAAACTCACGTATGTATTTATGACCTTTAGGGCTGTAGTTGTCACCTGCATACCTGTGAATGCCAAGATTGAATTCGGCACCGTGTTGTATTACTGTTTCATCTACTGAAGACAATATAAGATGGTTTTCATCATCCAGAAAAGGAACAGGCATTACAAGCAAGCCTTGGTATTTTGAAGTGTTACATCCTGATATTGAAGTGTTTTGATAAGCCCCTCTTCTGTTTGTTCTTAATACGTTTCTGTATAAAGAATATTCGAGGTTGATCATAAGATCTTTGTTAAATTTAAGATAACTCATCTTTAGGTGATTTAAATAATTTGTCTGAGTCAGTTTAATTATTGCGAAAGATAATTAAAATGTAATTATCGGACAAGCAAAAAAAAGAATAAAATCACCCTTGATTCAATTAATACTTCAATTTATAAATATGTTTTATAAATTTGTGATATATGTAAAATATGACCAAGTGAAAGATAATATATTTATGAGCTTCGAGAAAAAACGATTATGGCTTGCACTGTTGCCCTCAATAGTTTTTGTTTCGCTTATATGGCTTGTTTTTGTGTTGAATATAGCGGGACTTCTGGGACCCGATTTTTCACAATTAGGAGTTTTACCCAGAGAACTTAAGGGATTGAGAGGAGTAATCTTTTCGCCATTTATTCACTCTTCTGTCTCACACATATTGTCTAATACTTTGCCTCTATTGATACTAATCTGGTTTCTGTTTTATTTTTACAGCAAGATAGCATTTTCAACATTTGCTTATCTCTGGATATTAAGCGGCTTTTTCACCTGGATAATTGGAAGAGGCTATTATCATGTTGGTGCCAGTGGTCTTGTTTTTTCTATAATGTTTTTCCTTTTTTTTAGTGGTGTTTTCAGAAAGTCAAGACAATTGATCGCAGTTTCTCTTGTTGTTGCCTTTATTTATGGCAGCACTGTCTGGAGTATTTTCCCTTTTGCAGAATTGGTGGATGCATCAATTTCTTGGGAAGGCCATCTTGCAGGTACGCTAAGCGGTCTGATTACTGCAATTGTTCTGCGTCATCAGGGTCCTCAAAAGGCCGAAGAGGTTTGGGAGGATGATGATGAAGAAGATGAAGAAGATGAAAATGGTGAAATGAATAATAAGGAGTATAATGAGGTAAATAATTAAAGTTATATACAACTTTAGTTTGACTCATTTTGTTTATTTTTGTGAAATATAAATTCTCACATTTATGCAAAAAATTATTAGAGCAGCAGTAGTAGGATATGGAAATATCGGTAAATATGCGATAGAAACACTTGAAAGTAGTCCCGACTTTGAAATTGCGGGAGTTGTAAGGCGCAATGCTTCGGATATAACTCCTGAATTGCGGAAATACAATGTGGTTTCTAACATAACGGAACTTAAAAATGTAGATGTAGCAATCCTTTGTACACCTACCAGAAATATAGAGAAATATGCAAAAGAGTGTTTATCTGCAGGGATAAACACGGTTGACAGTTTTGATATACACAGTCAGATTTTGGATCTTCGCAATTCACTGAATGAAACTGCCGTTAAGTATAACGCGGTATCTGTTGTATCTGCCGGTTGGGACCCAGGAAGCGATTCAGTTGTACGCACACTGATGGAAGCGATGGCACCGAAAGGTATAACATATACCAATTTCGGTCCCGGAATGAGTATGGGGCATACAGTTGCAGTAAAAGCGATAAGTGGTGTTAAGGCAGCTCTGTCAATGACAATTCCAACCGGAACAGGTGTCCACAGAAGAATGGTTTATATTGAACTTGAAGACGGTTTTGATTTCCAGGCTGTTTCTCACGCGATAAAAGCCGACGATTATTTTTCTCATGATGAAACACATGTTTTCCAGGTTGAAGATGTTGAAACTCTAAAAGATATGGGGCATGGCGTTTATATGGAAAGAAAGGGAGTTTCGGGAAGTACACAGAATCAGATTTTTAAGTTTGACATGAGAATTAATAACCCTGCACTAACTGCACAGGTTTTAGTTTGTGCTGCACGTGCAACCCTTAAACAAACACCCGGAGCATACACGATGATTGAGATACCTGTTGTAGATTTACTGCCGGGCGACAAAGAACAGTGGATTAAGAAATTGGTTTAGAAGACGAAATAAATTTCATTATCTTTGTAAAAAAATGTATTCTAAATGGACATATTACTTTCTGTAACTTGGAACGTCGACCCTGCACTTTTTAATATATTTGGTCGTGAAATACGCTGGTATGGCCTTTTATGGGTTATTGGCCTGATTGTAGCAGTATATATTGTACAGAGAATTTTTAAGAAAGAGGATCTTCCCGAAAAGTGGTTCGATTCACTTTTTGTTTATATGATTGTGGGTATTATTGTAGGTGCCCGTCTCGGTCATTGTCTCTTTTACGAACCTGAATATTATCTGGCTAATCCTTTAGAAATCCTGAAGGTTTGGGAAGGCGGGCTTGCAAGCCATGGCGGTGTTATTGGAATTATCATTGCAGTATGGTTATATTCCCGAAAAGTAACTAAACAAAGTATGTTGTGGACTTTCGACAGGGTTATGGTGCCAACCGGTTTCACTTCGGCAATGATTCGCTTGGGTAACCTTATGAATCATGAGATTTATGGAGGTCCTACAGATAAACCATGGGGTTTTCGTTTTATAGATAATCTTTATCCATGGATGAATGGTGCAGAGCCTATATACACAGAACCTTCACATCCTACACAGATTTATGAAGCATTGGCTTATCTGGTTGTTTTTGGTATAACTATGTATCTGTATTTTAATACAAACGCTAAAGACAGAAAAGGTCTTATAACCGGTGTTGGAATTCTAATAATTTTCTTGTTCCGCTTCTTTGTGGAATTTGTTAAAAATGTTCAGGTTGAAGGTGAGTATTCAATGATTGAGAGTACAGGATTAAATATTGGACAATGGTTGAGTGTACCTTTTGTTATATGGGGTTTATGGCTTATCATAAATGCTATGAGGAAGCCTGCAGCAGTTGCAGATACTCCTAAGCAGTCACAGATGTACAAACCAAAGCAGAAAACGAAAAAGAAGTAAAATATTAATAACACAAAACTGAATTACTGATCTCTGAAACTTATGTGTAAACCACTTGAAATTGTAAATGATATTTATTATGTTGGTGTAAACGACCGCACGAAACATCTTTTTGAGAGTTTATGGCCTTTGCCAAATGGGGTCTCCTATAATTCTTATTTAATAGTTGATGAAAAAGTAACACTGGTAGATACTGTCGACATTTGTTATTCTGATATTTTCTTTAGGAAGATTACAACATTACTTGGTAACCGACCAATAGATTATCTGGTTGTAAATCATATGGAACCGGACCATTCGGGTTCAATTGGATTATTGGTAAATAAGTATCCTGAAATAAGGATTGTAGGAAATAAACGTACAGTGGAAATGCTTAAGGGGTATCATGGAGTTTCAAATAATGTAATTGAGATTCTGGATCTTGATATTCTTAATCTGGGCAAATATAATTTACAGTTTTACCTTACACCAATGGTGCACTGGCCAGAGACAATGATGACCTACTTACAAGAAAAAAAAGTATTGTTTAGTGGTGATGCATTTGGTACATTCGGAGCTAATGATGGTAGTGTTTTGGATAGTCAGACTCGCTCAGTGAAATATTGGGACGAAATGATCAGGTATTACTCAAATATAGTTGGGAAATTCGGATCACCTGTACAGACTGCACTTAAAAAACTTTCCGGAGTTGAAATAGAAATGATTTGTTCAACACACGGACCTGTATGGACCAAAAACGGAAGTATTAATGAAGTAATCAGTTTGTATGACAAGCTGAGTAAATATGAAGCTGAAAGCGGACTTGTAATCATTTATGGAAGTATGTATGGAAATACAGCTGAGCTGGCAGATACAATAGCAGTTTCAGCTTCTCATAATGGTGTTAAAGACATTGTTATACACAATGTTTCCAAGAGTCATGAATCTGATATCATTCGCGATGTGTTTAAATATAAAGGTCTGATTGTTGGATCTCCTACATATAACAATAAGCTGTATCCTGCTGTGGAAAGTGTTTTGACATCATTGCAAAACCGTAATATCAAGAACAGACTATTCGGCTATTTTGGTGGATTCTCATGGTCTGATGCATCGGAGAGATTGCTGAAATCATTTGCAGAAGAGATGAGTTTTGAGGTGGTTGCAGAACCGGTTGTCATAAAGCAGGGTATGATAGATGAGACTTATGAAAAAGCGAATAATCTGGGGATGATGATGGCTCAGAAACTAAACAGTGATAATTCAAAATAAATAATTATATAAACAGACTATGAGACTTATTATTCAACCTGATGCCGATCAAATGGCACAATGGGCTGC
>JAQUIZ010000016.1:25476-32492 GCA_028683355.1 Fermentimonas sp. | reverse complement strand
AGGTAGAAGCTGAGATAGACCAATTGAAATACAAAATGGAGCAGATAGTGTTTATGATTTGCAAAGAAGAGAAAAGTGTTGTGGAAATGTCGTTAGTTGCCGAATCTAAGAAATACAATCTGATTTCAGGTGCCATAAAAGAGGCTATTCCAGATTATTATGCATTTACAAATCCTATCATCGAAAGAATATATTCACCAACCCTTAATGATTACTTTAACACCTTTAGGGAATATAAAACTGTGCTTTTTTTAGAGTTAAATGCACGATCTGCTTTAGTATTACAGGGCTATTCTGAAGAGCTCAATAATATGGATTGTGTGGAACCGGAACCGCCTCAACCTCCTGAAGAAATATCGGATCCCAAATTACCACAAAAAGGAGCGAGGGAATGCCCTCTTGGTGAAAATGGTATAGGAGGTGGTATAGGTGTTTTATCATTCGAGTTGAGCTGTGACCATGTTAAGCTATCAGGTGGTGAAGGTCTGCTTTGGTCGTTAAAACGTGACTTCAATAAACATGAAACTACTATCTGGGGCGGTGTTGGCGTGAAAGGAGAATATGGAAGGGGAACTCTTACAGCAGAGGCAACAATGGGGATGGAAATTACTATCGGTCAGGGAGATGCTATAAAAGATGTAGCATTTACCAGTTCTGTTAAAGCTGGAGTGGGGGGATTAGCTGAAGCTGAAATTAGTGGACGTTTTGCTCTGGAGGGAGGACCTTCAATAAGTGCTGATGCAAAATTAACTCCACCCGGAATCACTGATTTATTGGGTTTTTGAAAAGCAAAACCGAAGGTTATTACGGATAAGACAAAATAAGCTATTCAGAACAGATAGCTATCACTATTTTTTTATATTTCCTCTGAAATGAGAAAAATATATTCCAGGAATACCAATAATTGCAAATATTATAAACCCCCATCGCATGGCTGTGAGGAATAGTTGGTCTGATACTGCCTCTATTGATTGATTTCCTAAATTAAACGAGATAAGCAATGTAATAATACTCATGCTGATAATCTGTCCAAACACTCTCATTGAAGCCGCAAGTCCCGATGCCTGACCATACTGTCTGCGTTCTACAGAGCTCATAATAGTATTCATGTTGGGTGATGAAAAGAGTGCAAAACCTAAACCTACCCAAATCAGAATTATTACAATTTGCCATATAGGAGTATTTGTACCCAGAAAAGCCAACATGCCCAGTCCGCTAGTACACATTGCCATTCCGGTAGTAGCCAAATATCGCGGTTGTATCTTGTCTGATGCTTTACCCACTATAGGTGAGAAAACAGCCATCATTATGGGTTGTGCAATGATAACAGCACCAGCTTCCCTGGGAGAAAGGTTTAATATTTTTTGTAAATAAAGACTGATAAAAAAACCGATAGCAAAAGTTGAAGTATAGTTTATCAGAGCAGCCATGCTTGAGTAGGTAAACAGACGGTTACGTGTAAATAATGTTGTGTCAAGCAGTGGAAATCTGACTTTACTTTCTGTTTTCCAAAAAAGAGCCAGTAGTATTATCGAAATTACCATAATAGCCCAACCCCGAGTTGAAGGAATTTGTGAAGAGCCATAAACCAAAGTTACTAAGCCGGACATAAAAAGTAGTGTTCCATAAGGATCTCCTTTTTTGTGATCCCGTATAATTTTTTCGTCACTTTTTAGAAAAACCATTGAAACTATCAGAGTGAATATTCCTAAGACGGCTGCGATACTAAAAAGTATGCGCCATCCAAACTGTTCTGTGATAATTCCTCCGACTGCTGGTCCCAACGCCAGACCAATATAAACAGATGACACAGAAATTCCGAGTACTTGCCCTCTCTTATTAGCCGGAAAAGAAGAAACAAGTATAGCTTGTCCCGTAGTTCCTGTGAAAGCAGCACCTATACCCTGAATAAATCTGGCAGCTATAAGCCAGTAGCCATTAGGTGCAACAAAACAGACTGACGAAGCAATTATAAATAATATAAGACCAAGCTTAAAAATTTTCCTGTTGTCTGTTCTGTCACCCCAGCTTCCTGCCGGTATCATAAACAAAGCCATTCCCAGAATAAAGGAGGTGATGATCCAGCTAAGTTCAATTGCTGTTAGCGATAAGTTGTTTTCTATACCGGGCAATGCAATATTTACTGCAGATACCAGAAATGTCCCCATAAAAGAGGTTATTGCAACAACAGACAGTATAGAGAGGTTTCTTCTTTTATCAGCCATAAAATTTAATTATCCATACGACATTAACTAAATATCGTATGGATAAGTTTTACATGTTAGTTTAAAATTTTAAACTCTATTAAGTCAAATTAGTATGTTTCCCTGACATGTTTGAAAGTAACAGGAGTTTTATCTGCACTTTTAAGTTCCGGTGAGGTTATAATAATTGTTCTCTCTTCACCTGGCAGTAGATCAATGAAATTATCACTGAACTGAGCACCCAGCACCGGAATCTCGATAAAAACATCTTTAGCCAGTTTATTGCTGGTCAGTGTAACAGAGTATTCACCATCCTTATAAGAAATTCTGCTCTCTATTTGTGTTTCAGGGAGATCTAGCTTATTAGGCCAAAAGAAAAAATAATCCTTTGTTGAAATAATATTTCCATCTCTGTCACTCAGAAATGCATGAATCATAGTATGTGACTTTTCTGATTCACTCACGAGATCAGAAATGCTGAATGTTTTAACTACTTTACTGTTATTAGCTTCAGCAATTACATTTTCCCTGAATTCATTCTTTACTCCATTTGAGAAATCCACAACCTGCACAATAAGCTGCAAATCATTGCCGTTATCAAGATAATCCGACATAGTATAAAAATTAAGATTCCCATCTTTATTTTCCACGCCAAGAGCAAGAGGTGCAAATACATCCCTCATACGGTAATGCTGTGCTTTCCAGTTATTGTAGTAATCTATACTCGACCATGAAACCACAGGCCAGCTATCATTTATTTGCCAGTAAAGTGCACCCATACAGTAAGGTCTTCCACGACGCATTGCTTCAACCGATTCCTCCATTCCATTTCCCTGCATCACCAAGCCCAAATAAACAAAATCTTCAAAATTTTTGGGTTCGTGATAATACATGTCCATGTACTTCTTTATAAGTGAGTTGCCGGTAGATGCTTTCTGGTGTATTTTCATTACATCACTCTCCAGAGACCACTGATCGGGTTCGGCAAAAGTTTTTATGGTCTTCATTTCAGGAAACGACTGAAAACCAAATTCACTGGCAAAGCGGGGTAACCTGTCGGCCATCGCTTCAAAAGGAAGTTCACCGTACCACAAACCCCAGTCGTGAACATCGCCGATATTAAATAGTTCCGGTCTTCCCCAGTTTGCAACATCAGGAGAGCCGTGAACATAATTGCGAGTTCCGTCATATTCGCTTACAAGTGATGGTAATAGTTCACGGAATGTTTTATCATATCCTTCAAACCAACCAGCCATAATTTCCTTGGGAACAGTTTTGCCCCAGCCCCAGTAGTTCAGTCCTTCCCAAACTTCATTATTTCCACACCAATACGCCAGTGAAGGGTGATTTCTTAGTCTTTTAATATTATATATTGCCTCATCCTTCACATTTGCAAGAAAATTGTCATCTGAAGGGTAGGCGACACATCCAAAAATAAAATCCTGCCATACCAGAATACCCCTTTCGTCTGCCTGACGATAAAACTCTTCGTTCTCATAAATACCGCCTCCCCAGACACGCACAAAGTTCATGTTGGCGCCTGTGACATTATCAAAGAATCTTTCATAAAAACCTGAATCCTGTTGAGTTGTAAGAATCTCTCCGGGAATATAGTTTGAACCTTTAGCGAATATTGGAATACCATTCACTTCAAAGTAATAAGATTTACCATGCTCATCCTCTTCAAAAATATGACGTATAGATCTTAAACCTGTTCTAACAGTTTTTTCAGCAATAACCTTATCGTCAACAACCAGTTTCGCTGTAAAATCATACATGTTTTGTTCTCCCCAGTTTACAGGCATCCAGAGTTCCGGGTTTCTTATTTCCAAAGGAATAGTGAAATTATTCCATCCTGGCATAAGTCCTACTTTTTCCTCAATCGTATTACTATTATCCTCAAAAGTATACTCAATGGATAAAGTTGCTTCTACTTGATCTTCATTATTAAAATAAAGCTCTATTTGATGCTCTGTAAAAGCCATTTCACTGTCTATTGAGGTCTGTTTTACATAATAGTCCTCAATACTTGCATCGTTATAGAAAAGCAGAGAAACAGGCTTCCAGATACCCATCTGCACTATACGGATTCCCCAATCCCAGCCAAAATGGTAAGGTGCTTTGCGGTTATATACACTAAGTTTTTCATCTCTGTGGTCATTTCCGGCAGGATACTCATGTCCAAATGTCTCACGAGCAGGCATCATACGTTCTATTGGAGAATAGAATCGTACATATAACTTGTTTTCACCTTCACGAAGCATGTTTTTTAGAGATACTTTGTGGCCTACAAACATATTCTCTGTTTGTAAAATTCTTGAACCATTTAAAAAAACATCTGCGTGAGTATCCAGCCCTTCGAAAAATATTACTGCATCGTCATATTGCAATTGCTCTGCAGTAACTTCAAATGTCTTTCTGTAATCCCAGTTTTTATCCTCAACCCATTGAATCAACTCTTCATTGGTGCCGTAATAAGGGTCGGGGAGTACTCCATGGCGTATTAAATCTCGCTGAACAGATCCCGGTACTTCGGCATCGTACCACAAAACAGTTTCGTTATCCTGATTTGAATCTTTAACCTGAGAAAATTGCCAGCCGTCATTTAAATGCAATACTTCACTCTGCTGTGCCATTAAAAATGAAGGCAGTAAAATCAGCAGAAAAATTATTGTTTTACGCATACTTTAATATATTTAAATCGTTAGTGTTATTTTATAATTCGTTGATATTTTGCGCTTGATCGTTAATAAGTTAGTATAACATAAGAATTACTTAGGTATTACATGGTCCTTACCAACTCCTTACCAACTCCTTTTAATATTGAGGATGATATGAGGATGATTAGGACTTGGTATGGAGTAGGTAAGGGCTAAGTATATGCGATGTACATAGATTGTACGGACACTTTATAGTCAATAACTTATCTAAAATCATATTAATTACCTCTTTTTTAATTATTAAATCCTTAAATTTGCTATGCTTTATTTATTTATGTTTTAAAGTTAATTCATTTTTCGGATAGAATAAAGTAAGTTGAGATTATTTTTAGTAAAAGGTGTATGACCGGGAATCAGGTAAATAAGAGAGTTGAGTTTTTAGTTCATTATAAAAAGATATACTCAATCCTTAGGGATGAGTGGAATACAAAAAAAACAGGATTGTTAAAACAGATTCTATTGAACTATATAAAATCCTGTGAAAAAGACACTCAAGAAGATATCAAAAATGAACTTTGGGCTGATATCAGAACTACAATTGTAGCTATGGATGAAATTGGCCTGAAGCAATCATCTGTATGCGCAATAATGCTTATCCATCCTGTTTCAAAAGGTATATACTCTGTTGAGAAAGCTAAATCCGATTTTGGTGAAGATACTTCAGTAATACTTAATGGACTTCTTAAAATAAGCGAGTTTAGTGATAAAAAGTCTGCTGTTGAGTCTGAAAATTATATAAAACTGCTGCTTTCAATTGCTGAGGATATAAGGGTTGTATTTATAATGATTGCTCAGCATCTGAGAATGATGAGAGAGGCAAAATTGACAACCGGTTCTCAGAGGCTCGATTTGTCAGTGGAATCGACCTATTTATATGCACCACTGGCACACAGACTAGGGTTTTATACCATAAAATCTGAACTCGAAGATCTATCTTTGAAATACACTGACAGGGAGACCTATGATTTTATTGCAGGTAAGCTGAATGAAACAAAACGATCAAGAGACAAGTATATTGCGGAATTCATAGAACCGGTGAAGCAACGACTGGATAACACCGGGTTTAAATATGATATTAAGGGTCGAACAAAGTCAATCAACTCGATTTATAACAAGTTGAAGAAGCAAAGGATTGAGTTCGAGAATATCTATGACCTTTTTGCTATTCGAGTAATATTGGATGCTCCTGTTGAACAGGAAAAAGCACAGTGCTGGCAGGTTTATTCCATAATAACTGATATGTATCAGCCCAATCCTAAAAGGTTAAAAGATTGGTTGTCGATACCTAAAAGTAATGGGTATGAATCGCTCCATATAACTGTAATGGGCCCAGGATCAAAATGGGTTGAAGTACAGATACGCTCAAGAAGAATGGACGAAATTGCAGAGCGCGGACTAGCAGCTCACTGGAAATATAAAGGCTTAAAGGGCGAATCCGGTCTTGATGACTGGCTAAAGACACTAAGAGAGTCACTTGATGATAAAGAAACAAACCTGACTCAGAAACTATCTGATTTTAAGCTGGATCTATACGAGGAAGAGATATTCGTATTTACTCCAAAAGGAGATCTCTTTAAGTTGCCTAAGGGTGCAACAGTATTGGACTTCGCATTTTCCATACACTCAAAATTAGGCGCCACATGTATGTCCGGCAGGGTGAACGGTAAAAATGTTCCTATAAAACATATACTTAAAAGTGGTGATCAGGTAGAGATTAACACATCATCACATCAAACACCTAAGCAGGATTGGCTTAGTTGTGTTGTGACATCTAAAGCGAAAACAAAAATTCGTCAGCTGCTGAAAGAAGAGGCAGGTAAACAGGTTGATATTGCAAAGGAAACTCTTTCGAGAAGAATGAAAAACCGAAAGATTGAACTTGAGGATTCTCATCTGATGCAATTGATAAAAAAGCTTAGATATAAAACGGTAACTGATTTTTATGTAGATATTGCAAACGGTAAAAATGATATTAATTGGGTAATAGACCGTTATCTTGAGATTGAAAGCAAAAGCCATGAGAGTAGGGAACCACACTCAACAGTTAGTGCCGAGGAGTTTACATTAAAAACATCTGAAACAGAGCACACAA